>NZ_MQSY01000069.1:0-133574 GCF_001921245.1 Aeromonas sp. YN13HZO-058
ATCCCGAAGCGGGTAGCTGACCTGGAGAAACAGGCGGGACAGTTTGTGCTGCCGGAACGAAGGGAGCGAAGTTACCCCCGCGGCGTTAAGCCAAGACCACAGAAGTAGAGTGTGAAAAAAAAGTCAATAAAAACAATGCCAGTCAGGCTTGACTGACTGGCATTAAGCCCGCGGGCCGCCTCTTGTTATGAACCTCTAGCCGGTGCTGGCTCAGGCTTTCGCCAGCCGACGCTCGATGGCATCCATCAGCATGCCGGTGATATGGACGTCGAAAGCCGCTTCAATCTCGCGAATGCAGGTCGGGCTGGTGACGTTAATCTCGGTCAGCCGATCGCCGATGATGTCGAGACCAACGAAGATAAGGCCCTTCTCTTTCAGGGCAGGGCCTACCGCGCGGGCGATGGCCCAGTCGGCGTCGCTCAGGGGACGCGCTTCACCACGGCCACCGGCCGCCAGATTGCCACGGGTCTCCCCCTGCGCCGGAATACGGGCGAGGCAGTAGGGAACCGGCTCACCGTCCACCACCAGCACCCGCTTGTCGCCATCCTTGATGGCGGGCAGATAGGTTTGCGCCATGCAGTACTGGCTGCCGTGGGCGGTCAGGGTTTCGATAATCACGCCGACGTTGGCGTCATCTTCCTTCATGCGGAAGATGGAGGCGCCTCCCATGCCGTCCAGCGGCTTGAGGATGACGTCCTTATGCTTCGCGTGGAAGGCGCGCAGCTTGTCGGCGCGGCGGGTCACCAGCGTGGTCGGGGTGTGTTCGGCAAACCAGGCGGTGTAGAGCTTCTCGTTGGCATCGCGCAGGCTCTGCGGCTTGTTGACGATAAGGCAACCCTCATCCTCGGCCCGCTCCAGCATGTAGGTGGCGTAGATAAATTCGGTGTCGAACGGCGGATCCTTGCGCATCAGGATCACATCGAGGTTGGAGAGCGGCTGATCCACCACCTCACCCAGCGTGTACCAGTCGGCATAGTCATATTTGACGGTGAGCGGGCGCATGGTGCCAAAGGCGCGACCGGCTTCCATGTAGAGATCCTTCATCTCCAGATAGAACAGCTCATAGCCGCGCTTTTGCGCCTCTTCGAGCATGGCAAAGCTGGAATCTTTCTTGATGTTTATGGCCGAGATGGGATCCATCACGATGCCGAGTTTAATGGTCATCCGCTGTTCCTTTTTAATGGCTCGATAGGGTTGTAGGGTCGATTAGCGCAGCGTAATCGCCCGCTTGAGGCTGCGTCGATGCATGATGCGGCCGATAGTATCAAGCGAGATCGCCAAAGCGGCACTGCAGCGCAGTGATCGCCGTCAGGGCGGCGGTTTCGGTGCGCAGCACCCGCGGCCCCAGCAGCATCTCTTTGAAATCTTCCTGCACGGTACGGGCGATCTCGTCGCTCGACAATCCCCCTTCCGGGCCAATCAGCAGGCGCACGCCGTGCTCGGGAACGGGCAGGGTGTTGATGCTGTACTCGGCGCGCGGGTGCAGGTTGAGCTTGAGCTCTTTGGTCTCTTCCGCCAGCCAGGCGTCCAGCTCCATCGGCATGCGCACCTCTGGCACCACGTTGCGGCCGCACTGTTCGCAGGCGCTGATCACCACCTTCTGCCACTGCTCGCGCTTCTTCTCCAGTCGATCGGCCGGCAGCTTGACGCCGCAGCGCTCGGAGAAGAGCGGAGTGATGCAGGTGACGCCCAGCTCCACCGATTTCTGGATGGTGAAATCCATCTTGTCGCCACGGCTGATCACCTGCCCGAGGTGGATGGCGAAGGGGGACTCCACCGATTGGGCATCGCAGCGGTCGATGGTCACTTCAACCGACTTTTTGCCGACGCTGGCGATGGTGGCGGGATATTGATTGCCATCGCCGTTGAACAGCTCGAGCTGCTGGCCCGGCTGCATGCGCAGTACCCGGCCGATATGGTTGGCGCCGTCTTCCGACAGGGCGATGGTCTGGCCAACTTGCAGGGTGGCCGGTTCATAGATACGTGGAATGCGCATGGCTGATTGTCAGTCTCTTGCTTGGAAACCCTTCATATCCTGCTGCGAGGCGGCGAGCAAGGCTCACGCGGCAGTGGGGAAGGGCTTCATGATAGGAGGGGCGATCCCCTCCCTGGTCAAATGGGGTTATTGGCACTGCTTTTCAATAAAGGGATTGGTATTGCCCTGCAGCTTGCCGATGCGGCGGTTGCGCTCGCACTCCCAGCCTTCTGCCGGGTACTGGCGATCCCAGGCTTCAAACAGTTTACGCTGTTGCGCCGCCAGACGCAGCCCATACTGCTGGCTCATGTAGAGGTAGGCGCGGGCGATCTGGCCCCGTACCGGCCCCTTGGGCGGTTGCACCCGACGATCCTTGAAATCCACCAGCATCTGGCACTGACCGTACTGATCCGGCTTGCCGTTCCAGTCGGAGAAGCGGTAGTTGGCCCGATCGCCATTTACCTCGCCTATGGCGGGGAACAGGTTGTGCATGTCCCCCTCCATCTTGTTGAACTCGGGGCTCGCTTTTTCGCAGTTCTTGCGACCGCCATCCTGCCAGCACTGCAGCTGGTGGCCGAACTCCCAGGCCGGTACCACGTGCTCCCACTCGATGCGGGCGGCGCGCTTGGGCTGCTTGCGCGGCTCGTAGCCGCAGCTGGCGAGATCCGGGCTCATCTTCTTGCCCTGATAGTCGATGTCGCAGCCGCAGTAGAAGGTAGTGACTGCAGGCTGGCTGCGATAGAGCTTCACCAGATCCTGCTTGGCTTCACGAAAGGTCTGGGCGTGCAGGGGCGCGCTGAGCAGCGGTAAACCGGCCAGCAGGGTCAGGGCGAGGGAGGAGATGAAACGCATGGGATTCCTTGCAAACGGGGTGATTGACGAACGATGGCGGGCACCCTACCACAGGGGTGCGACACAAGCTGGCTTACTGCTCTGGCTCCGGCTGTTCCCGCTCCAGCGGCTGCTTGCAGCGGCGACAGTGATAGCGGGCCTCGCCACGCACCACCTTGTTGTGGCGGCGTATCGACAGCTGATGCTGCTGGCAGTGGCAGCGATAGGGCACGGTGCGCTGGGCCAATACCGCCAGATCGAAGCTGTGGGTGGTTCTGGGCTCAAGGCCGAACACCTCCCGCATCACCGACTGCCACTGCTTGCCGTGAGGCAACACCCGGTTTTTGCCACGCCCTTCACCGCTATGTTCACCCCAAAGGGCATGAACCAGCAGATGGGCCACCTCGTGGGGCACCACCTCATCCAGAAACGCCTGCTGGTTGGCCTGATAGAGGGCGGGATTGAAACGCAGCTCCCAGGTTTGCAGCCGCGCCGAACCCGCCGCCCGGCCCCGCATATTGCAGTAGATCCGCGGGCGTGGAAAGGTGCGGCCAAGGCGCGCCTCGGCCTGCACAAAACAGGCTTCTACGCGTTGTTGCAGCAGGGCGACAAGCTGGGCAGGAGTGGCAGACATCAACATCTCGTCAGGTAGCGGATAAGCAAAAGGGGAGCCAGGCTCCCCTTTTATCACAACAGCGAGCCTTACAGGCCAGCGGCAGAACGCAGCAGTTCGGCCTTGTCGGTCTGTTCCCACGGGAACTCGTCGCGACCGAAGTGACCGTAGGCAGCGGTAGCCTGGTAGATCGGGCGCTTCAGATCCAGCATCTGGATCAGGCCATACGGACGCAGCTCGAAGTGCTCGCGTACCAGTTTGACCAGCAGATCTTCGGCGACCTTGGCAGTACCGAAGGTCTCGACGCTGATGGAGGTCGGCTCGGCCACGCCGATGGCGTAGGAGATCTGGATTTCACAGCGATCGGCCAGGCCGGCGGCAACGATGTTTTTGGCAACGTAGCGGGCGGCGTAGGCAGCGGAGCGGTCAACCTTGGACGGATCCTTGCCGGAGAAGGCGCCACCACCGTGACGGGCCATACCGCCGTAGGTGTCGACGATGATCTTGCGACCGGTCAGACCGCAGTCACCCATCGGGCCGCCGATAACGAAACGGCCGGTCGGGTTGATGAAGTATTTGGTGTCCTTGTTGACCCACTCGGCCGGCAGCACCGGCTTGATGATCTCTTCGCGTACCGCTTCAACCAGATCTTTGTGGCTGATGGATTCGGCGTGCTGGGTAGACAGTACCACGGCATCGACACCGATGATCTTGCCTGCGTCGTCGTAGGCGAAGGTCAGCTGGCTCTTGGCATCCGGACGCAGCCACGGCAGGGTACCGTTCTTGCGCACTTCAGCCTGACGCTTCACCAGCAGGTGAGAGTAGGTGATGGGGGCGGGCATCAGCACGTCGGTTTCGTTGGTGGCGTAGCCGAACATCAGGCCCTGGTCGCCCGCGCCCTGCTCCAGCGGATCGCTGCGGTCAACACCCTGGTTGATATCCGGGGACTGCTTGCCGATGGCATTCAGCACGGCGCAAGAGTCAGCGTCGAAGCCCATGTCGGAGTGGGTGTAGCCGATTTCACGCACGGTATCACGCACGATCTCTTCGATATCAACCCAGGCAGAGGTGGTTACTTCGCCGGCCACCATGACCATACCGGTCTTGACCAGGGTCTCACAGGCGACACGGGCCTTGGTATCTTGCTTGAGGATGGCGTCCAGTACCGCATCGGAGATCTGGTCCGCAATCTTGTCGGGATGGCCTTCGGAGACCGACTCGGAAGTAAACAGCTTTGCCATGATGGGAGTCTCAGCTTGTCTGGGTTATCGCCACAGCAATAACCGGGTGAATGGGATGGTGTAGAGGTATCTACATCTGGACGTCTATTTTAATTAGCGCCCCCCGCGATTGCCAGCACTATTTTGTCGTGGCATCGCAAGCCAGCTACTAATGGCTCCTTGCTATCCCCAAGGGGGTGGAAATCAAACGTTTGCATCTGTCCTCTTTGGTCAAAAGCAGCCAAGAAAAGCGATTGTCCTCCCAAAGCCACTTTATTCGTCCAGATAACATTTGCACGCCGCGCGCCCTGCTGGGACAATAACGCGCCTTAATCTTGGCCATCAAATGAAGCAATCGCAGGAGATTCAGATGCCTTCTCGTAAAGAGCTTGCCAATGCCATTCGTGCATTGAGTATGGATGCCGTTCAAAAAGCCAACTCCGGTCACCCGGGCGCCCCCATGGGAATGGCGGATATCGCCGAAGTGCTGTGGCGTAGCCACCTCAAACATAACCCGAACAACCCCAAGTGGGCCGACCGCGACCGTTTCATTCTCTCCAACGGCCACGGCTCCATGCTGCTGTACTCCCTGCTGCATCTCTCCGGTTATGACCTCTCCATCGACGATCTGAAAAACTTCCGCCAACTGCACTCTCGCACCCCGGGTCACCCGGAGTACGGCTATGCACCGGGCGTTGAAACCACCACTGGCCCGCTGGGTCAGGGCATCACCAACGCCGTTGGTATGGCGATCGCCGAAAAAGCCATGGCTGAGCAGTTCAACCAGCCGGGCCACGACATCGTTGACCACTACACCTACGCCTTTATGGGCGACGGCTGCCTGATGGAAGGTATCTCCCACGAAGCGTGCTCCCTGGCAGGTACCCTGCAACTGGGCAAGCTGATCGCGTTCTGGGATGACAACGGTATCTCCATCGACGGTCACGTTGAAGGCTGGTTCACCGACGACACCGTCAAGCGTTTCGAAGCCTACGGCTGGCACGTTATCCCGGCTGTTGACGGTCACAGCCCGGAAGCCATCAATGCCGCCATCGAAGCCGCCAAGGCCGAGACCGGCAAGCCGACCCTGATCTGCTGCCGCACCATCATCGGTTACGGTTCACCGAACAAGTCCGGTTCTCACGACTGCCACGGCTCACCGCTGGGCAACGACGAGATCGCCGCGGCTCGCGCGTTCCTGAAGTGGGACCACGCACCGTTCGTTATCCCGGCCGACATCGCTGCCGAGTGGAACGGTCAGGAGAAGGGCGCCAAGCTGGAAGCTGACTGGGCTGCCAAGTTCGCCGCCTATGAAGCCGCTCACCCGACCCTGGCTGCCGAATTCAAGCGCCGTACCACTGGCGAACTGCCTGCCAACTGGGCTGCCGAATCCGCCAAGATCATCGAAACCCTGCAGGCCAACCCGGCCAAGATCGCAACCCGTAAAGCGTCCCAGAACTCTCTGGAAGCGTTCGGCAAGCTGCTGCCGGAGTTCATGGGTGGTTCTGCCGACCTGGCGCCGTCCAACCTGACCATGTGGTCCGGTTCCAAGTCCCTGACCAACGACGATGCCTCCGGCAACTACATCCACTACGGTGTACGCGAGTTCGGCATGTCCGCCATCATGAACGGTATCGCCCTGCACGGTGGTTTCATCCCCTACGGCGCCACCTTCATGATGTTCATGGAGTATGCCCGCAACGCCCTGCGCATGGCCGCCCTGATGAAGCAGCGCGTCATCTTCGTTTACACCCACGACTCCATCGGTCTGGGTGAAGATGGCCCGACTCACCAGCCGGTTGAGCAGATCGCGTCCCTGCGTCTGACCCCGAACATGAGCACCTGGCGTCCGTGTGACCAGGTTGAATCCGCGATCGCCTGGAAGCACGCCATCGAGCGTACCGACGGTCCGACTTCCCTGATCTTCTCCCGTCAGAACCTGGCCCAGATGGACCGTACTGCTCAGCAACTGGCCGACACCGCCAAGGGTGGCTACGTGCTGAAGGATTGCGCCGGTACCCCTGAGCTGATCCTGATCGCCACCGGTTCCGAAGTGGAGCTGGCCGTTGCCGCTTACGAGCAGCTGACTGCCAAGGGCCGTGCCGTGCGCGTGGTCTCTCTGCCTTGTACCGACGTGTTCGACGCCCAGTCTGCCGAGTACAAAGAGTCCGTCCTGCCGTCTTCCGTCACCAAGCGTGTGGCCATCGAAGCAGGCATCGCTGACTACTGGTACAAGTACGTCGGTTTCGGCGGCAAGATCATCGGTATGACCACCTTCGGTGAGTCTGCACCGGCCGAGCTGCTGTTCAAGGAATTCGGCTTTACCGTGGAAAACGTGGTTGCGACTGCTGAATCCCTGTAATCGCTGAATATTGGGTCGCTCTGACTCAATAGCCGGAACGATAAAACGCCCTCCATCGCAAGATGGGGGGCGTTTTTTATTCACATTAGAGATTTTTATTAGTGTTGATTTGTTATATCAAAAGCTTTTATTCTTGATTATGAAAATTCAGATATAGAAAAATAATTCACGACGATGCATAAAAGGATCAATATGGACCGCTTTCGGTTGATAACAAAGAAACTATTAAGTACTAATTATAAAAATAGTATTCTAATAGCATCACTCATTACCATAATTGTATCCCCAATATTTATTTATGTTAATATTTTTAATGGTGTGATATCACATGAACACTCTCGCTGGGCTGAGTTTGGTTCAGCAATTGGTGGGATCTATGCCCCAATAGTTGGGGGGCTCACGTTATTTGTTTTACTCCGTCAGGTTGGTTTGCAGGAACAGGTAAACGACCAGTATTATTTACAGCAGGCAAGAGAGGATATCGAGTTTTATGCGTCACAATTATCGACTATCCTCGATGACCCCTTGGTTGGTGACGTGTCATTGCGTGCGGTGCTTCATGAGAGGTTTATGTTATGTAACACTGAAACTTTATCTTCTGAAGAGATGAAAGAGATTGCTATCGATATTCATCGAGTAATACCTAAATCGATTGATATGTGGTCTGCAATTTATCATATTTTAATCGGTTTAACTGCTGTTGATTCTGCTCAATTCAAAATGACATTATCGTCATCTAAACAGAAGCTTATTGCATTGCTTAGTATAGAAATTTGTGTGGCTTTAGATAATCTTCATTTTTCTCGGTCACATGAAACTTGTAGCTTCAACTATGAGTTTAGCCCCTACTTGGATAAAGTTAATTAAAAGTCCGTAGGTTCGATTCATGTACAGCTCGTAGGTTCGATTAGCGAAGCGTAATCGGACGTTCGCGTTCTTTAAGACGATGCCATAAAAATAATGCCCCACATGTTACATAAAAAGAGACCGGCTATCAGCCGGTCTCATTTTATTATTTAACACAAACAAACTTTATGCCTGCGGCGGGGTACTTTCTGCGTTGGACATCACCGCATCCATTTGCACCAGGGCTCCGGCGGGCAGTTCACTGACTCCGAATACGGTGCGGGCGGGCAGATAGCTCGGGAAATATTTGGTGTAGACGGCGTTAACCGCATCCAGATCGGCGATATTGCCGAGCTGGATATTCACCTTGACGATATCGTCCATCACATGGCCGATGCTCTCCACAATCGCCTTGATATTGCTCAGGCACTGGGCGGTCTGCTCTTTGACGCAGCCAGTCAGGATCTTGCCGGTGGCGGGGTCAATCGGCAGTTGCGCAGACAGATGGTTGTAGTGGGAAAAGGCGACGGTCTGGCAATGGAGCGGGCTGCGTGGTGCCTTGTCGGTATTGCGGGCGCTGATCACCAGATTGTGTCTGTCTTCCACCAGTTGTGGCGGGGTGCCGTCACCGTGGGAGATGACCGCATCCATCTGCACCCGTGCCCCCATGGGCAGGGCGGCGGCACTGACCACCGAGCGGGCGGGCAGATAGGCCACGGCGCGGGCAATAGCAGAGTCGGGGAAGAAGGTGGTGTAGACCTCGTTGACGGCCTCCAGATCGGCCAGATCGGTCAGATAGACGGTGACCTTGACGATATCGTCAAACGGCACGTCGATGCTCTCCAGCACGTGCTTGATGTTGCGCAGGCACTGACCCGCCTGCTCCTTGATGCCACCGGCGACCAGCTGGCCCGAGGCGGCCTCGACCGGCAGCTGGGCGCCGATATTGTTGTAGTGGGAGAAGGCCACGGTGTGAGTGGAGAGCGGATTGTGCGGCGCCTTGTCACTGTTGCGGGCCAGTTTAATCAGCGGGCAGGGGGCTTGCGGGAAGGTGCCTTCGCCGTTGGAGATGATGGCATCGATCTGCACCAGCGCGCCCAGCGGCAGGGCGGCGACGGCGAGAGTGGTGCGGGTCGGCAGATAGCCCGGGAAGAATTCGCGATAGACGGCGTTGACCGCCTCCAGATCCGCCATCTCTTTCAGGAAGATGGTCGCTTTGACCATATCGTCCATCACATGGCCGATGCTCTCGATGATCGCCTTGAGGTTGCTCAGGCACTGTCTGGCCTGCGCAGTGACATCACCACTCACCATCTTGCCGCTGATCGGATCGACCGGCAGCTGGGCGGAGATATTGTTGTAATGGGAGAACGCCACCGTTTGGGTGCTGGGGCCCAGATCCTGGGGTGCATGGGTGGTATTTCTTGCCGACTTGATGATGGTGCCACTCATAGATATGCCTCTTTTTAATATTTGTTGTTAATTCAGGTACAGGTTGACCCCATCTTGTTGTGCGCCATGGCCACTGCGCCAGCGGCGGCATCCCCGGTTATTATTTGTGATCCACTCAATAGCTGAGAGGGATAAGAGAGGAAGAGACAGGGTAGATATTTCAGACAGGGCGATTCTATGAGTGGCTATCAGGGGTTGCAAACCACGGATTGCATTTCTATGAGATGGCTCAACGCTCGCAAATTTAATGTGATTGCTATTCAATTCACGCTGAATAGTCACCCGTTTGCCCGCCAATGGCCCTGCATCGAGCAGTAGCCCAGTCAGGGCGGGTGTTGGGGCGCAAGCCTTGGCAGAACAGGGCTGTGAATAAAGGGTTAACGCCATGCAGCAGCCTGCCAGCAAACGGCATTACGGTGCATAGATATGTACTTTATGTTTTTTCAATCCTCTATCTTCAATCGTAAAAATATGCTAGCTGCCATTCATATTGCAACGGCTAAAGATGTGGCTGGAATATAATGCAAATATTTGCATGAGCGGCAGATTGATAATTATCTGGCAGTCACAGTATAGCCGCAGATGTGAGGCGATTTTAGCTCGCGATATATAGCGAGATATTCCATAAGATTGCAGCAAAAAATATGGGCTTCATGGTGCGTGATGGTAAGCGCAGGAAAATGGCGGGGTTGTCATGGCTGTGTTGTCATGGCGAGATGGAGGGCAGGGTGAGCGAGCCAATCAGGCCGAGCTTTCACAAACCCGAGCGCAAAGCCGATTCGATGAAAGAATCGCCCCGATGAAAGCGCCGTCCGATAAAGCGATAGCACGCCATCAAACGCAACAGCCCCGAACTTGGTCAGATCGGGGCTGTTGTGGGGCCGTTGCGGGGCTGCTGTGGGTCTATGAGGGGGCGAACGAGCGCGCTTGGCAGGGGTTATCCCGCGGGATAAAGCGCCCCCAGCACGGCCGGACGGCTGGCGCCGGTGACGGCGGGCAGGTTGCCCGGCTTGCGGTGGACAAAGCACATCGCCAGCCAGGCAAAGGCAGCGCCTTCTACCCAGTCGGGGGCCAGCCCCAGCTCGGCAGTGCTGGCGATGCGCCATGCGGGTAGCAGGCTGGCCAGCTCCTTTAGCAGCGGGGCGTTATGGGCACCGCCGCCGCAGACAAACAGCTCGGCTTTCGGCTGGCTGGCACCGACAGATTCGGGCCGGGCGGGCAGTTGGCGGGCGATGCTGTGGCTGGTGAGCGCCTGCAGGGTGCGCTGCACATCCACTGGGGCGTATGTCGTGCCTGCCAGCTCGCCATCGAGCCAATCGAGGGTGAACATCTCCCGTCCGGTGCTCTTGGGGGCGGGGGCGGCGAAATAGGGGTGAGCCAGCAGCGTGTCCAGCAGGGCCGGGATTGGTTTACCGCTGGCGGCCCATTGGCCTCCGGCGTCATAGCTGCCGCCGTGGGGCTGATGACGGCGATACCAGCCATCGAGCAGGGTGTTGGCCGGGCCGGTATCAAAACCATACACCCCGCCCGGATTGCCCGGCAGCACCGAGATATTGGCGATGCCGCCGAGGTTCAGCACTACCCGCAGGGCGCCGGGTTTGGCAAACAGCGCCTGATGGAAGGCAGGCACCAGCGGCGCCCCCTGACCGCCGAGGGCCATATCCATGGTGCGAAAATCGGCGATCACATCGATGCCGGTCAGGGCGGCCAGCAGGGCTGCATTGCCGATCTGCAGGGTAAAGCCAAGCTGGGGGCGGTGGCGGATGGTCTGGCCGTGGCTGCCGATGGCGCGAATATCGGCGGGCGTGAGGCTCGCCTTGGCCAGCAGCGCCAGGGTCGCGGCGGCAAACTCCTGCGCAATCAGATTGTCGGCCACACCCATGCGGTCGATTTCGTTGTCGCTCGGGGTGCAGAGGGCATGCAGTGTACGGGCGGTCTCTTGCGGCCAGGGGTGACAAAGCGCCGCTTCGACCCGCAGTTCACCCCTGTCGATCATCACCAGCACGGCGTCGATACCGTCCATGCTGGTGCCTGACATCAATCCGATATAGCGTTCAGCCATTGGCTCTCCTCACTTGCTGGCCGGGATACTCCGGTTCCCGACACCCATCCGATATGGCGCTCAGCCATGCGTTCACTTCAATCGGGTTGCCAGGCGCGGGCTCAATAAAAGGGGCTGGCAGGGCTTTCACCCTGCCAGCCCTGATGGCTCAGTTGCCGCGACTATCCCGCCTGTTCTGGGCCAGTTGCAGCTCGGGCTTGTCGAGTTTGGCCAGTTGCGGCATCGCCAGCTTCCTGAAGTTGGCCAGCTCACGCCCGCTCAGGGTCTCGGCCTGCGGCAGGGTGAGGGTGCGCGGGTTCTTGTGAATGCCGCCCACCACGAATTCATAGTGCAGGTGCGGGCCGGTGACGCGGCCGGTGCCACCCAGGGTGCCGATGGTCTGACCCTGCTTCACCCGCTGCCCCTTGTTGACGGTGCGTTTGGAGAGGTGCAGATACTTGGTCACGTAGTTGCCGGCATGCTTGATAAAGACGTAGTTGCCGTTGAACTGGTTGTAACCGGCGGCCACCACGCTGCCGGAGCCCGCTGCCATGATGGGGGTGCCCACCGGCGCCACATAGTCGATGCCGTTGTGGGGGCGGATCTTGCCGGTCACCGGATGGAGGCGGCGTGGGTTGAAGTTGGAGCTGATGTATTTGAAGTTGACCGGCGCACGCAGGAAGCTCTTGCGCATCGCCTTGCCTTCCGGGGTGTAGTAGTTGCCATCTTCATTGAGCACGGCGCGGTAGGCTGTGCCCTGGTTGACGAACTCCGCCGCCAGAATATCGCCGGAGGCAACCCGCTCGTCGTCGCGGAACTTGTCTTCATAGACCACCCGGAAGCTGTCTCCCGGCTGCAAGTCCTGGGCAAAGTCGATATCCCAGCCGAAGATGGCGGCGAGATCCATGATCTGATCTTCCGTCATCCCCGCATCCACCGCAGCGCCCCAGAAGCTGGAGCGGATCTCGCCTTTGCTCACCTGTTCGCGGGTGTCGAGGGCGATCTTGACGTTGCGGGCGACAAATTCCTCATCCTTGCGAACTACCTTGAGCGCCTGCTCCAGACTGTGGGGGTAATAGAGGCTGTTTAGCTCGCCATGTTCGGTGAGCTTGAAGGTGAGCTCCTGACCCGGTTGCAACATCCGCAGGGGATCGCTGCCGTCGAGCTGGTCGATCAGGTGCAGATCGGTGGTGCTCAGGCCAATGCGCTGGAAGATCACCCCCATGTTGTCGCCACGGCGCACCTTCACCTGCTTGGTGATGTAGCGCGGCTTGGGCGGGGTGACGGGCTGAGCAGCCTCGGCCGTCAGCTCGTCGTTCAGTGCGTTGTCGTCAGCCGGTTCCCGCAGGGCAATCTCGTTGCCGTTTTCATCGACCCGTGTTGCTACCGCCTGTTCGCTTGGCCAGGCAGCCAGCATCATGATCATGATGCTCAAAATCAGCACCATCTTGCGGTGCCAGTGGGGGAGGGAGTTGAAGGCGTGCCAAATAACCATGGAAAGTTGATGAAGTCGGGCAGAATGGACGGATTTTACAGCCTTTCCAATTGGCCCGCCATTCCAGTAATATGTTTGGCCCTGTGGAATCGTGATTGGAGAGTCAAAAAATGTCCCAGCTCGAGGTGGCGCTAGCCGAGATCAAGCGCGGAGCGGAAGAAATTCTGGTTGAAGAAGAACTTGTCGCCAAGTTGAAGGAAGGGCGCCCGCTGCGCATCAAGTTGGGCATGGACCCGACGGCCCCCGACATTCACCTGGGTCATACCGTGATCCTCAACAAGCTGAAGACCTTCCAGGATCTGGGCCATGAGATCATCCTGCTGATCGGCGATTTCACTGCCATGGTGGGTGATCCCTCCGGCAAGAACAGCACCCGTCCGCCGCTCTCCGAAGAGGCCATCAAGCACAACGCTCTCACCTATGCAGAGCAGGCGTTCAAGATCCTCGATCCCAAGAAGACCCGCATCGAGTACAACTCCAGCTGGCTGGGCGAGCTGGGTGCGACCGGCATGATCAAGCTGGCGGCCAAGCAGACCGTGGCCCGCATGATGGAGCGCGACGACTTCAAAAAGCGCTACACCGGCGGCCAATCCATCGCGATTCACGAATTCCTCTATCCGCTGCTGCAAGGCTATGACTCGGTCGCGCTGAAGGCGGACGTCGAGCTCGGCGGTACCGATCAGAAGTTCAACCTGCTGATGGGCCGCGAGCTGCAAAAAGATGCCGGCATGGCCGCCCAGTGCGTGCTGATGATGCCGCTGCTGGTGGGTCTGGATGGCGTCAAGAAGATGTCCAAGTCCGCCGCCAACTACATCGGCGTACACGATGCCCCGGGCGAGATGTTCGGCAAGATCATGTCCATCACCGACGATCTGATGTGGAACTACTACGAGCTGCTCTCCTTCCGTCCGCTGGCTGAAATTGAAGGGTTCAAGGCGGGCATCGCTGCCGGCACCCTCAATCCGCGCGACGTGAAGATCTGGCTGGCCAAAGAGATCATCACCCGCTATCACGACGAAGCGGCGGCCGAAGCGGCCCACGAAGATTTCACCCAGCGCTTCTCCAAGAACGCCATTCCGGACGAGATGCCGGAAGTCGAGTTGGCACTGGAAGGTGAAGGGCTGGCCATTGCCAACCTGCTGAAAGAGGCCGATCTGGTGGCCACCACCTCCGAAGCGCTGCGAATGATCAAGCAGGGCGCGGTCAAGGTGGATGGCGAGAAGCTGGAAGATGGCAAGGCACTCATCGGTGCCGGTACCGCCGTCTATCAGGTTGGCAAGCGCAAGTTTGCCCGGGTGACCGTCAAGTAAGCCCTGATCGCTCAGTCCGCGCTGACGGGTCATCCAGTCTGATGCGTTGCATAAGAGAAGCCTCCCTTGCGGAGGCTTCTCTGTATGTACGATATGGGCGGGAAGCGCAGATAACAAAACCGGCATCAGGGGATGCCGGTTTTTTATTGTTTTGCGGGATTGGCGGTCTTAGCGGGCCAGCTGGACGGCGGCGCGGGCGCGGGCCGGTTGCGGGCGGAGCCTGGCTTTTGGTGCGCAGGCTTCTTTCAGGCGCAGCCACTCGCGCCACAGCAGCCAGCAGAGCGGCAGGGTGAGCAGCAGTACGGTGGCGGGCTGGGCCATCAGCACCCCGTCACGGCCCCACTGCTGTGGCAGCAGGAAGATCAGCGGCAGCAGCAGCACGGTTTTGGCGATGGAGATGAGCAGCGCCTGACGGGTGCGCGCCATGGATTGCAGCAGCACGATGCCAAACATGATGATCCCCTCCAGCGGAATGGCACCGAGGTTGAGGGTCAGGCTGCTGATGGCGGCGGCCAGCAGTTCGGGATCCTTGTCGCCGGTATAGAGCATGGCGACCTGTCCCGGCAGCAGCTGGATGGTGAGCCACACCAGCATGCCGTAGATAAAGGTGAACTTGAGCCCCATCTCCATCAGGTACTTGAGGTTGCGATGGCGCTTGGCCCCCGCCGCCTTGCTGATGAGCGGCTGAATGCCGAACGCCAGCCCCTGCAGGATGACGATAAAGACCGCCTCGGTGTAACCGGCCACGGTAAAGCCCGCCAGATCCTTCACATTGCCATACACCATCAGCTGGCTGTTGTGCAGCATCAGCAGCAGCCCGAGGTTGAACTGGGCAATCAGGCTTGGCAAACCGGTAAAGAGCAGGTTCGGCATGGCGGGGAGGTTGGGCACCAGATCCCGCCAGCTGAGGCGCAGCCGGGCCCAGGGGGTAAAGAAGTAGCCAAGGCCGATCAGGCTCACGGCGCCCTCTGCCATCAGGGTGGCTTGCGCGGTACCGATCAATCCCAGCCCCAGCCGACCAACCATGATGTAGTTGAGGATGATGTTGAGTACGGCGCCGCTGCTCACCAGCACCATGGCCAGTTTCGGGCGGCCATCGTTGCGCAGCAGATAGGGGACCGCCAGATTGCTGGCCAGCAGCAGGGTACCGCCGCCGATCCAGGTGAGGTAGTCACTCGCCTGTTTCCAGGTCTCGGTGCCCTGTTCAATCCCCAGCCCCAGCAGGATGTCGGTGTGGGTGTAATAGAGCAGAACCGGCGCAATGATCCCGAGTCCGGCCAGCAGCCAGAGGGCGTTGACCAGCGCCTGACGGGCCAGCGTGTCGTTTTTCGCCCCTTGCTGGAAGGAGATGGCGGTGGCCGCCCCCATGCTGATCATGGCGGCCAGACCAATCAGCACCATGATGACCGGATAGACCAGATTGATCCCGGCGAGGCCAGCGGCACCGACATAGTGGCCGACGAAGATGCCGTCGACGAGGTAGTAGGCCCCCGAGACCAGCATGGCAAGAATGGAGGGGAGGGCATAAACCCAGAAGCGACGGGTCATGGCCCGTTGCCGCAGTGTTAAATAGGCAGACATATCTGTTCTCTCGGGGAGCTCGAATATCGAACAGCTAGTCTAGATTAATACTTATTTGGTGATAATCAGGGTTTCACTTGATGAATTGCTGAGTATCGCTCATCAATCCTGGGTGTTGGTAGTGAGCCTTGAGCATGTCGATCAGGATGCGCAGGCCGCTGCCCAGCTGATGCCGACTGGGATAGAAGAGGTAAAAACCGGCAAAGGTGGGGCACCAGGGCTCCAGCACGGTGAGCAGTGTCCCCTCCGCGACCTTTTGACTCACCTCCTCTTCCAGACAGTAGGCCAGCCCCAGCCCCGCCTCGGCGGCCCCGAGATAGAGCGCCGGGGTGCTGGTGGTGAGCGGCCCGGTCACCTCAATTTCCAGCATGTTGCCGTCGGCGGCAAAGGCCCAGCGATAGTGGTGGTGCGGGGTGAGGCGATAGCCGATACAGGCGTGGCGGCTCAGCTCGCTCGGGTGTTCCGGCGTACCGTGCTCGGCCAGATAGGCGGGGGAGCCCACCACCAGATAGCGCTGGGGCGAGCCAAGGGGAATGCCGATCATCTCCTTGGGCAGCAAGTCCCCGTAAAAAAGCGCGGCATCGTAGCCATCTTCAATCAGCCGGGGCATCAGCTCCTGCTCCACCACCTCCACCTGCATTCTGGGATAACGGCGCAGATAGTCGATCAGCACAGGTGCCAGCAGGCTGTCGATGGCGCCACGGGGGGCGCAGAGCTTGAGTCGACCCACCGGCTCGTCGCTATTGCGGGCCAGCTCGCTGAGCGCCTCTTCCAGCGTATTGAGGGTGGGGAGCAGCTGCTTGAGCAGCCGCTGGCCCGCGTCGGTCGGCACCACGGCGCGGGTGCTGCGGTTGAGCAGCCGCACCCCCAGCCGCTCTTCCAGTCCTTTCAGGCTATGGCTGAGGGCAGAGGCGGAGACCCCGAGTTCGAGGGCGGCTTTGCTGAAACTGCGGTGGCGGGCGACGGCGGCAAACACCGCCAGTTCGGCGAGATCGGTACGGGTAATGGTCATCATCAATCAACAAAAAGGCGTGAATCCCAAGGGTACGCCATGGGCGTGCTGCACACAATCCGTGCGGAATGGATGGGTTGTTGCGCAAATGTAGCGGCTCGCAGGCCATTGATTCCAGTGAAACTAAGTTGAATTGTTAAAAAAAACTCACAATAAGGCGCTTCTAGTGTGATCTTGGTCGCCCGAAAGGCGACCCGAATCAAACTTTGGTTGATTAATTCAAAAAAACGCTGTGATTAATAGGGGCATTTAATTAAAGTCAGCCCATCAAGAGTGGTGCGCGTTAATCGGTTGTTAAGTGAGACGGGCGCCGACCCTCAGGGTCAAAATCTCGCACTGTTGTTTGTTGCGGTCTTGTTGTCACAAGGAGTGATGGCCAGGTTGCCGGGGTGCGAGAGGTTAATAACAAGGACGGACAGCAGGCGTTCCAGGGAGAGGGAACCGGGCCAAGGGCCCGAACAAACAAGAATCCCATTTTTCCTAGATGACAGGAACAACATATGTCTGACATGAATATTGCAGCTGATGGTCGTTTAGCCAGCAACACTTCCCGTGGCATCAACAAGGCCGATGTGGTCTGGATGCTGGGTCTGTACGGTACCGCGATCGGTGCCGGTGTGCTCTTCCTGCCAATCAACGCCGGTGTAGGTGGCCTGTGGCCGCTGGTTGCCATGTTGATCCTGGCCCTGCCGCTGACTTTCTTTGCTCACCGTGGTCTGGCCCGCTTCGTGCTGTCCGGCTCTACCCGTGATGGCGACATCACTGAAGTCGTAGAAGAGCACTTCGGCAAGACCGCAGGCAAATTCATCACCCTGCTCTACTTCTTTGCCATCTACCCGATCGTACTGATGTACTCAGTCGCCATCACCAACACCGTCGAGAGCGTGATTGTTCACCAGCTGGGCATGTCTGCACCTCCCCGTGCCGTCCTGTCACTGGCGCTGATCCTCGGTCTGATGGCAGTTGTTCGTCTGGGCGGCCAGGTTATCGTTAAAGCGATGAGCGTGCTGGTATTCCCGTTCGTGATCACCCTGATGGGCCTGGCGTTCTACCTGATCCCGCATTGGAATGGTGCCATCATCACTGAAGCTCCGGCCCTGTCCGACGCCTTCAACGGTGACTTCATCAAGACCCTGTGGTTGGCTATCCCGGTCATGGTGTTCTCCTTCAACCACTCCCCGATCATCTCCTCCTTCGCGGTGGATAACAAAGGTCGTTACGGTGAAGGTGCCGAGAAGAAGTGCAGCAACATCCTGCTGGGCGCCCACGTCATGATGGTAATGACCGTTATGTTCTTCGTATTCAGCTGCGTACTGAGCCTCTCTCCGGCTGACCTGGCTGCTGCCAAAGAACAGAACATCTCCATCCTGTCCTACCTGGCCAACCACTTCGACAACCCGGTTATCGCCACTGTGGCTCCGCTGATCGCCATGGTTGCCATCAGCAAATCCTTCCTGGGTCACTACCTGGGTGCGCAAGAAGGCATGAACGGCCTGATGGCCAAGGCACTGCGCGAGAAGGGCAAGAACGTTGACACCAAGCAACTGAACAAAATCACTGCCGTGTTCATGATCCTGACCACTTGGGCCATCGCCACCATCAACCCGAGCATCCTCGGCATGATCGAAGACCTGGGCGGCCCGATCATCGCAATGCTGCTGTTCCTGATGCCGATGTACGCCATCGCCAAGGTTCCTGCCATGCGCAAATACGCTGGCAACATCAGCAACGGCTTCGTGACCCTGATTGGCCTGATCGCCATGTCCGGTATCATCTACAAGCTGATTGCCTGATAACTCCGGTTAATCCTTGTGAAAAAGCCGCCTCGTTCGAGGCGGCTTTTTTATTGCCTGCTCAACAGCGTCAGACTTGCATAAACCCGGGCATATTCTCTGCACTCTGCTTAACAAAGTGGCGGGGGAGGCCTAACATGGCCCGACATCTGTTTATGAATCGGGACAAAGGAATATGTCTGCGTTGAAAAAGGATCTCGGGCTCTGGCAGGGGATGGGGCTGCTCGCCACCTCGCTGCTCGGCACCGGGATCTTCGTGGTGCCGGCGACCGCCGCCTCGCTGGCGGGCGGGGCGTCGCTGTGGGCCTGGTTGCTGCTGATTGCGCTGGTGCTGCCCATCGCCTTTACCTTCGCCCGCCTCGGCCGCCGTTATCCCCATGCGGGCGGCGCGCCGCACCTGATTGGCCTCGCCTTTGGCAACGGCGCCGAGCGCTTCTCCGCCTTCCTCTTTCTGGCGGTGTTACCCGTGGGCCTGCCTGCGGCCTTGATGATCGCCGCCGGTTTCTGGCATGCCCTGTTCGAGATGGGGGAGTGGGCCCTCTGGGCCATCCAGCTGCTCACCCTGCTCGGGGTATTTTTGCTGGGGCTGCGCGGGGCGCGCTCCTCCGGTAACCTGCAACTGCTGATTGCGCTGGCGATTCTGGGGCTCACCCTGCTTATCTGGTTCAAGGGGGAAGTGAGCTGGCGCGACGCAGCCCGGCCCTTGCCGAGCGCGGACGAGTGGCCTGCCATGGCCACCGCGCTGGCGGTGATGTTCTGGTGTTTCGTCGGGCTCGAGGCCTTCGCCCATATGGGGGAGGAGTTCAAGCGGCCGGAGCGGGATTACCCCATCGCCCTGCTCGGCGGGGTGCTGCTGGCGGGGCTTATCTACTGGGTACACTCGCTGGTGGTGCTCAAATATGGCCTCTATGGCGATGAGGCGAAGAATGCCACCGCCATCCCCTCCCTGCTGGCGCTGCTGTTTGGCCCCACTGCCAAGTGGCTGGTGGCGGTGCTCGGCTACCTCTCCTGCTTTGCCAGCATCAACATCTACATTCAGGGCTTTGCGCGGCTGATCTGGAGCATGGCGCGCGAAGGCAAACTGCCCGTCTCGCTGGCTGTGCTCACTGCGCGCGGTGCACCACTGCGGGCGCTCACTCTGGTGCTCGCCATCTGCCTGCTCTGCATCACCCTGATCATCTGGCTGCGACTGCCGCTCGATGAGCTGATCCGCTACGCCAACGGCAACTTCGTGCTGGTCTACCTGCTCTGCATGGCGGCGGGCTGGCGCCTGCTGAGTGGAGTGGGCAAGGGGCTGGCGGGGGTGAGTGTACTGCTCTGCGCTCTGGTGCTGGTGGCGCTCGCCTCCCAGGTGCTCTATGCCGTCGTGCTGAGCCTTGGCTACGGAGGCTTCTCGTTGTGGCGGCGTCATCTGCGCCGCAGTCGTCAGCAGGATGCGCTCCCGGTGGCGAAGTAACATCTCCCCTATTGCCGGAAAGATGAGAAAGCCCTGATGTTCAGGGCTTTTTTGATTCAGGCATATGGGATATTCATATGAACACCCGTTGGCACGCTATTTGCCGAAAAGTGCGGGGTCGGATCAACTCAGCGGCGATTTATAGCCAAAAAAAGTGGGATCCAGCTCCCGTTTTGCTTAAAGTGCTCCTTTCCGATCCCGGTGGTCGGAATGCCCGCAAGGATGCCCTTCAGACGTAAACAGGATGGCCTGGCCAGACTGACTCACAGCGATATTCACTGTTCCGGTTCCCTTTTCTGCCGCGTCCCTGCTGGCAGCGCCCTGTTCCGTTCAGTCAGTCCGGGTCTTGCGTCACTCTCATCGTGCATTGTCTCCATCTGCAGCGAGTGAATCATGAGCGAATCGGTTTTTGAGATCCACGACTGGACCCTGAGCGTTGACGACAACATGTTGTGTCGTCCCGACCGCGAGGTCTACCTCGAACCCAGACTGGTCAATCTGTTGCGGTTTCTGGCCCACAATGCTGGCACCGTGTTTGGCCGCGATACCCTGATCAACGAGGTGTGGGACGGCGCCGAGGTGACCGATCAGGTGGTGACCCAGTCCATCTTCGAACTGCGCAAGATCCTCAAAGATGGTCGCTCCGATGCGACCGACTATATCGTCACCGTGCCCAAGCGCGGCTACAAGCTGGTGGCACCGGTACGGCCGCTGCAGGTGGTTTCCGTGGTGATGGCGGACGAGCAGCCCGCGACCGCGGTCAATACCGCTCTCTCCGACAACCCGACCCTCTCAGATCTGAGCCCACCCGCGGCCGATCACGATGATGATGATGCACAGCCCAATGTTGCCCCTTTTCCCGCCGGGCCGCTGACCCGCGCCATTTCCACCCATGCCAAGGATGCCCGCAGCCGCTGGAAGATGGTGAGTTTCGATGTCTTCGTCGCCATCGTGCTGATCGCCATTGTCAGCATGCTCAGCTACCAGCACACCAGCCCCCAGGTACACACCATGCTGGATCCCAATCTGCTGGTGTTTCGCTTCCACTCCGGCATGGATGACAACAACGAGAACGTGCGCCTCGCCGATGGCATCACCCGCGCCCTGATGGGGGAGGTGGCGGTAGCCACGCCGCTGCGGGTGCAGTATGGCGCCACCAATCTGATGGGGGGCATCCTGCCCGGCAAGGAGCTGAGCGTGCGGGTCACCCGCCAGCCCCGGGGCACCTATCTCGATCTGGAGTACCGGAATATCAACACCAATCGGGTGCTGTTCAGCCACCAATACCAGCTCAGCCGTCACAATGTACACGGGGTGCTGCAGGCGAGCAGTCAGGATCTGCTGCGCGCCCTCGACCAGCCCGATGCCGAGCCGGGGATGGGCTGGCCGACCGACGATGCCTCGCTGATGGCGCTGATGGAGGCCCACTACTACACCAACAGCCGGGATCCGGTGGCCCTAAAGCGCGGTATCGATCTGCTGGAGCAGGCGCTGATTGCCCATCCGGATCAGCCGTTACTGCTGGCGGAGCGCTATCTGGCGGGCGAGGCGCTGGCCACCCTGGCGGGCAAATCCGAGAGCGAGCGGCTTCAGGGGATTGGCACCCATCTCGCCCGCGTGGTGGAAAACAGCGGCGCTCTGCCAGCCCGGGTGTGGGAGGCTTTGACCCTGCAGGCGATCCTCAACGGCCAGCAACAGCAGGCCAACTATCTGCTGGAGAAGGCGGCGAGTCGTGGCCGCTCGGGGCTCTACTACATACTGCAGGGCAAGCTGGCAGAGTTGGACGGTCGCCCCGAGGCGGCGGGTGATGCCTACAGTCAGGCCTTCCTGATGGAGGCGACCGAGCAGACCTATCTGCTCTGCCAGCAGCTCGGTTTCTACAGCAATATGGAGACCCTCACTCCCGCCCTGTTCAATGCGTTGGGTCAGAGCAAGGTGAAGCTCTTCTAACGCTACGGCTCTTGTTTTTCTTCGGTCGGCGCGGTTGCCGACCCTATTCACGGGCTGCCTTCGGGCGGCCTGCGTCGTTTCAATCTCTCTCCATCCTGCTTGTTTGTCCTTGGGGATAGCCGCTCTGGTGCAGCCCGATTTATCCCCCGTAGCTCCCTACTATCCCCATTTGCCTTTGTCTTGCACGCCCATTCGCATTCGCTGCACTCGAGTTTGCCCGGCTTTGCGCCGCGCGCGTGCCTCGTGCCGTCATCCCATTGTGGGTGGTGGGATAAGAGGTCAGTCGCCACTCATTGTTTACCAGTTGTCGTCACTGAGTTTTGCCTCTGAACCTGGAGTGCGATGAGATGAGCGGAGGGCCGAACAGGAGGTGAGCGGCCACTCAGGGTGATGATCAGCAGGGCTTCCAGATGGCCGCAAGGGCAGGGGGCGCAATGGGAGCCGCTTTATCCCGGGTTTATCTGGCCAAAAATATCAAGACGGCGAGATAAGGGGGTTATCAAGGGGCAAAAACGGGGCGGCCGGATATCAAGGTTTTATCAAGGTGACGGTGTGGCTTGATGTCAATTCACTGTTTTTAAATGCTTTTTAGCAAAACCGGTGAGGCGGCGAAAAAAGTTGGCTCATATTTTTATCCGTTAGCTGGTCTTTATGTTTTCCGGGGATGAGAGGCCTAGTCTGTGCCCATTCTTTGGCGGGGCGTTCCGCCAAATGTGTATGTGACGACCCGACCTTTTATAGAACCGGAGATCTTATGTCCCTAGATACGAGCAAGAAGATTGGCCTTATCGCCTGTACAGGTGTGGTGGCCGGCAACATGATGGGGAGTGGCATCGCGCTGCTGCCTTCGGCACTGGCCACCATCGGCTCCATCTCTGTCTTTAGCTGGGCAATCTGTCTGGTAGGCGCCATGGGCCTCGCCTTTGTCTTCGCCCGCCTTGCTACCAAGAACCCGCAAGAGGGTGGCCCCATTGCGTATGCTGGCGAGATCTCTCCGGTGTTCGGTTTCCAGACCGGTGTGCTTTATTACCACGCCAACTGGATCGGTAACCTGGCCATCGCCATTACCGGCGTCTCCTACCTCTCGGTGTTCTTCCCCATTCTCAACAGCCCGATCCCGGCCGCTGCAGCCACCATCGCTGCCGTCTGGATCTTCACCTTCGTCAACCTGCTGGGCGGTAGCTGGGTGAGCCGACTCTGTACCCTGGGCCTGGTGCTGATCCTGCTGCCGGTTGTCGGTACTGCGGTGATGGGTTGGGGTCATTTTGATGCCACCGTCTACAGCCAGAACTGGAACACCACCAGCGGCAGCGACCTGCATGCGGTCATCAGCGCCGTGCTGATCTGCCTCTGGTCTTTCGTCGGTGTTGAATCCGCCGCCGTCTCTTCCGGCATGGTGAAGAATCCGAAGCGCACCGTACCGCTCGCTACCATGCTGGGTACCGGTATCGCGGGTGTTATCTACATCCTCTCCACCCAGGTGATCAGCGGCATGTTCCCGGCCGGTGAAGTGGCGGCCTCCGGTGCCCCGTTTGCCATGGCCTCTTCCGCCATCTTCGGTAGCTGGTCTGCACCGTTCGTCTCTGCCTTCACCGCTCTGGCCTGCTTCACTTCGCTGGGCTCCTGGATGATGCTGGTGGGCGAGGCGGGCAAGCGTGCCGCCAACGACGGCAACTTCCCGAAAATCTACGGCGAAGTGGACAAGAACGGTGTGGCCAAGAAGGGTCTGATCCTCGGCTCCCTGAAGATGACTGCCCTGATGATTGGCCTGACCGCCTTCACCTCCCGGTCTGCTCACGCAGCCGATCTCTTCAACGTGCTGACGACCGATGCGGTGCTGCTGACCATGCTGCCCTACTTCTACTCCAGCATTAACCTGATCCGCTTCGAGGGCATGACCTCCCGCAGCATCGGCGCGATGATCTTCTCCGGTGTGGCCTGTGTCTTCTGTCTGGTGGCCCTGATGGGTGCCAAGGGGTCCAACCTCACCGCTACCTTCGTGGTGTCGCTCATCATCCTGATGTTCTACGCCAAAAAACAGGGTCTGCGTCAGCACGATGCCCTGCTGAGCGAACAACCCAGCAACTGATTCCCCCTTTTATCTTCCGAGCGCTCTTCACTCACCATCCCTGATGGAGAGCGCCCCTTTACGTGTGGAGCATTACGATGAATATCATTGCCATCCTCAACCACCTGGGCGTTTTCTTTAAAGAAGAACCCATTCGCCAGCTGCAAGCCTCCCTCGAGCGCAAGGGTTTCGAGGTTGTTTATCCGGTCGACGTGGCCGATCTGTTGAAACTGATCGAGAAGAACCCCCGCGTTTGCGGCGCCATCTTCGACTGGGACAAATATTCTCTGGGCCTGTGCAAGGAGATCCACGATCGCAACGAGAAGCTGCCGATCTTCGCCTTCGCCAACGACCAGTCCACCCTGGATATTCACCTGACCGACCTGCGTCTGAACGTCCACTTCTTCGAGTACCGTCTCGGCATGGCCGACGACATCGCCCTCAAGATGGGTCAGGCCACTCAGGAGTATCAGGACGCCATCCTGCCGCCGTTCACCAAGGCGCTGTTCAAGTACGTGGAAGAGGGGAAATACACCTTCTGTACCCCGGGTCACATGGGCGGTACCGCCTTCCAGATGAGCCCGGCCGGCAGCATCTTCTATGACTTCTATGGCCCGAACGCGTTCAAGGCCGACGTCTCCATCTCCATGCCGGAGCTGGGCTCCCTGCTGGACCACTCAGGTCCGCACAAGGAAGCTGAAGAGTATATCGCCCGTACCTTTAACGCCGATCGCTCTTATATTGTGACCAACGGTACCTCGACCGCCAATAAGATTGTCGGCATGTTCTCCGCACCTGCCGGCAGCACTGTGCTTGTTGACCGTAACTGCCACAAGTCGCTGACTCATCTGATGATGATGAACGACGTGACACCGATCTACTTCCGTCCGACCCGCAACGCCTACGGCATTCTGGGTGGTATCCCGCAGAGCGAATTCAGCCGCGAGACCATCGCTGCCAAGGTTGCCGCCACCCCGGGTGCCCAGGCGCCCCGTTACGCGGTGATCACCAACTCCACCTATGATGGCCTGCTCTACAACACCGGCTTCATCAAGGAGGCGCTGGATACCCCTTACATCCACTTCGACAGTGCCTGGGTGCCTTACACCAACTTCAGCCCGATCTACGAAGGCAAGTGCGGCATGAGTGGCGAAGCGATGCCGGGCAAGGTGTTCTACGAAACCCAGTCCACCCACAAGCTGCTGGCGGCCTTCTCCCAGGCGTCGATGATCCACATCAAGGGTGACGTGGAGGAAGAGACCTTCAACGAAGCCTTCATGATGCACACCTCCACCTCGCCGCAGTACGGCATCGTGGCCTCGACCGAGATCTCCGCTGCCATGATGCGTGGCAACACCGGCAAGCGTCTGATCAAGGACTCCATCGATCGCGCCGTCTCCTTCCGCAAAGAGATCAAGCGACTGCGTGATCAGAGCGAAGGCTGGTTCTTCGACGTGTGGCAGCCGGACAACATCGACACCGTCGAGTGCTGGAAGCTGGATCCGAAAGATGACTGGCACGGCTTCAACGGCATCGACGATGACCACATGTACCTCGACCCCATCAAGGTCACCCTGCTGACTCCGGGGATGGGTCGTGATGGCCAGCTGCTGGAGAAGGGCATCCCTGCGTCACTGGTCTCCAAGTTCCTGGACGAGCGCGGCATCGTGGTCGAGAAGACCGGCCCTTACAACATGCTGTTCCTCTTCTCCATCGGTATCGATCAGTCCAAGGCGATGCAGCTGCTGCGCGCCCTGACCGAGTTCAAGCGTGGCTATGACCTGAACCTGACCATCAAGAGCATACTGCCGAGCCTCTATCGTGAAGATCCGAGCTTCTATGAAGGGATGCGTATTCAGGAGCTGGCCCAGAGCATCCACGATCTGACCTGCAAATACCGTCTGCCGGAGCTGATGTTCAAGGCGTTCGACGTGCTGCCGGAGATGAAGATGACCCCGCACGCTGCATGGCAGCAGGAGCTGGCTGGCAATCTGGAAGAGGTGCCGTTGCGTGACATGGTTGACCGCATCAGCGCCAACATGATCCTGCCGTACCCGCCGGGAGTACCGTTGGTGCTGCCGGGCGAGATGGTGACCCAGGATTCTCTGCCGGTGCTCGAGTTCCTCGAGATGCTGTGCGAGATCGGGGCCCACTACCCGGGCTTCGAGACCGACATCCACGGCCTCTATCGTCAGGCCGATGGCAGCTACACCGTCAAGGTGCTGCGTTAATCAACATCGACAACCATCGAAAGTGACAATCATCGAAAGTCACAATAACGGGCCGCAAGGCCCGTTTTTCCCTCCGGAATTCCTGTTCTTATTGCGTGAGTCGCTAACCATGAAGCGAGTGCTCTCCATTCAATCCCACGTAGTCTTTGGCTGTGCCGGCAACAGCGCCGCCGTTTTTCCCATGCGTCGCCTCGGGATCGAGGTGTGGCCGATGAACACGGTGCAGTTCTCCAACCACACCCAATACCGCGAAGGCTGGCAGGGGATGGTGATGCCCGGCGGCCATATCCGTCAGCTGGTAAACGGCCTGGCGGAGATCGGCGTGCTGGCCGAGTGCGATGCGATCTTGAGCGGCTACCTCGGCTCGGCCGAACAGGGGGAGGAGATCTTGGCGGCGGTGGCCCGGCTCAAGGCGCTCAATCCGGCTGCCCTCTATTTTTGTGATCCCGTGATGGGTCACCCCGACAAGGGGTGCATAGTGGCACCCGGCGTCGCCGATTTTCTGAAAACTAGGGCACTGGCCTGCGCCGATATGCTGGCCCCCAATCTGCTGGAGCTGGAACAGCTCACCGGCCGCGATATCCGCAATGTGCCGGAGGCCATCGAGGCGTGCCAGCAGTTGCGGGCGCAAGGGGTCAAGCTGGTGATGGTGAAACATCTGGGCAAGGCCGGCTTTGCCATGGACCGCTTCGAGATGCTGCTGGTGTGTGAGGAGGGGACCTTTCACCTCTCCCGCCCGCTTTATCCTTTTGCCCGCTACCCCATCGGGGTGGGGGATCTGCTGAGCGCCACCATGCTGGCCAATCTGCTGGCCGGTTGCACCCCTATGGCGGCGTTCGAGCGCACCAATGCCAGCGTCGATGCGGTACTGTCCCAGACCTGGCTGGCGGGGGCTTACGAGCTGCAACTGGTTGCGGCCCAGCACGAGATGGCGCTGCCGCAGGTCTCCATCCGGGCGACTCGTCTCTGATCTGCGAGATAGCAATCGGTTTATGGCGGGGAAGGGGACTAATCTGGTGACCAGTATTGTCAGCGTGAAGAGGCCACCGACGCGAGCGGCTGATCTTCAGGGTGACAAGGCGGGAGTGACGGCCAGATAGCATTGACAGACAACCCGCCATACTCATGTTTCCACGGTTGGAGAGATATCATGCACAGCTTCAATAGACGACTGCTCTTGGTGACAACGATCCTGACGCTGACCGGTTTTGCCGGTTTCGCAACCGGCCAGACATTGCTCCCGCTTAATGGACAAAACGCCGAGCAAATTAAATCTGATGATATGGCCTGCCAAAATCAGGCGACCAGTACGACCACTCCGGCGACTGAGCAGCCTCAGGGCGGGCGGCTCGCTGGCGCGGTGAAAGGGGGGCTCGTCGGGGCTGCCGCCGCGGAGGTGCGCGGTAACCAGCATGAGGCCTACGACAGGCTAGATGACGATGTGCAGCAGGAGTATCGACAGGAGAATGCCCGGGATGCGGCCGCGGTGGGAGCCGTGATAGGCGGTCGTCACCAGAGAAAAGAGCGACGTGCCGAACAAGTGGCCGCGCCCGCGGCGACCACCTCACAGGCTTATATCAGTTGCATGCAGGGCAAGGGTTACAGCGTCACCCCATAAACGTCTGATG
The DNA here is from genome assembly GCF_001921245.1 of Aeromonas sp. YN13HZO-058. Lineage (NCBI taxonomy): Bacteria > Pseudomonadati > Pseudomonadota > Gammaproteobacteria > Aeromonadales > Aeromonadaceae > Aeromonas > Aeromonas sp. YN13HZO-058. Next base: position 27,865 of record NZ_MQSY01000069.1, read on the forward strand.
GCGTGATGCTGTCGGCAAGCTCAGGCCCCGCCGGGGCCTGAGTCACCGCTTATTGCGTCAGTTCTAATGCCTGGGGGCTCAGTCCTGCGGGCTTTTGAGCGCCTTGATCACATCCTCTTTCGGTTCCAGCTCCTTGACCTGATTGAAGATCTCCAGCTCCCCCTGCGGGCTGACGGTGTAGGCATCGGCATCCTGATAGCTGCCACTGCCAGCGCTCTCGATGATGACCACCAGCTCGGGCTGTTTGTCGCCATTCAAATCGACCAGCTTCAGCTCCCGGATAAAGCCGTTACGGGCCATCACCTTGCCATCCAGAAACTCATCCAGTGGGAACTCGGCGTTCTGGCCCGAATAGAGTCGCACGTCATAGCTGCCGATGGAGGCAGGTTCACCGGCCCCCTGCGCTACCCGGATCACCTGCCCGGAGGGGAGGGTCAGTTGTTTGCTAAATCCCTCTTCGGCTTGTGTTTGTGCTTGTGCCGCCAGCGGCAGGGTCAGCAGCCCTGCGATTATCAATGCTCTGTTCATCTTGGAACCTCTTGCTGTCTGTTGACCGCGGGCTCCCGTGGGAGCCCGCCGTGATGCTGTTACCAGATCTTCACCCGCTTCTGGGGCGGCAGATAGAGCTTGTCACTCGGCTGGATGTTGAATGCCTCGTAGAAGGCGGGAATGTTCGGCACCACGCCGTTGACCCGGTACTCGGGCGGTGAGTGGGGGTCGGAGCGCAGCAGCATCTGCATCAGCTCGGGGCGATACATCCCCTTCCACACCTGTGCCCAGCCGAGGAAGAAGCGCTGTTCGCCGGTAAAGCCATCCAGCACCGGCGCCTCCTTGCCATCGAGCGACAGCTCGTAGGCCTTGTGGGCGATGGTGAGGCCGCCCAGATCGCCGATGTTTTCCCCCAGGGTGAACTGGCCGTTGACGAACTGGCCGTTGATGGGCTCGAAACGGTTGTACTGGGCCACCAGCCGGCTGGTGCGGAAGCGGAACTCCTTGAGATCCTGCGGCGTCCACCAGTCGCGCATCATGCCGTCGCCGTCGGATTTGGCCCCCTGATCATCAAAACCGTGGCCCATCTCGTGGCCAATGACCCCGCCGATGGCGCCATAGTTGACCGCATCATCCGCCGTCATGTCGAAGAAGGGGGGCTGCAAAATGGCCGCCGGGAAGACGATCTCGTTGTTGCTCGGGTTGTAGTAGGCGTTCACCGTCTGCGGCGACATGTGCCACTCATCCCGGTCCACCGGCTTGCCGAGGCGCGCCAGACTGTCTGCGTATTCAAAGGCTTGCGAGCGTTGCAGGTTGCCGACCAGATCATCCGGTTTGATGGCGATGGCGCTGTAATCCTTCCACTTGTCGGGGTAGCCGATCTTGGGGCGGAACTTGGCCAGCTTCTCGAGTGCCTGGGCCTTGGTTTCCGGCGACATCCAGTCCAGCTCCTTGATGCTCTGGCCGTAGGCGGTGCGCAGGTTCTCCACCAGCTGCTCCATCCGCTCCTTGGCCGCTGGCGGGAAGTAGCGGGCCACATAGAGCTGGCCGACCGCTTCACCCAGATGATCGTTCAGCACCCCGAGCGCCCGCTCCCAGCTGGCGCGCTGCTTGGGCGTGCCGCTCAACGTGGTGCCGTAGAAGGCGAAGTTGGCGCGGTCGGTCTCGCTGTCGAGATAGGGGGCGTAGTCGGTCAGCAGTTGCCACTTGAGGTAGGCCTGCCAGTCGGCGATGGGGGTCTGGGCCATCACCTGATCCAGCGCGCTCAGATAGGTCGGCTGACCGATGATGAGCTCCGGCTGGGCAGCAATGCCCGCGGCGTTCAGATAAGCCTGCCAGTCGAGATGAGGGGCGAGCCGTGCCAGTTCGCTGGCGGGGCGCTTGTTGTAGTTCTTCTCCCGATCCCGCAGGGCCACGTTGTCCCACTGGATGGTGGCGAGCCGGGTTTCGAGGGCCAGAATCCGTTTGGCCTTGCCGCTCGGATCAGACTCCCCGAGGCTGCTCAGCATGGCGGCGATATGCTGCTGGTACTTCTGGCGCAGTGCCTGACTGTCGGGATCCTGCTTGAGGTAGTAGTCCCGATCCGGCAGCCCCAATCCCCCCTGATAGAGGTAGACCGCATAGCGGTCGGGAGACTTGGCATCGGCGTCGATCCAGATGCCGAACGGTGCGCCGCCGCCCATGCGGCCCGACTGGGCAAAGGCGCGGGCCAGCGCGGCCTGATCACCGATCCGGTCGATGTCGGCCAGCGCCGGTGCCAGCGGGGTGAGCCCCTTGGCATCTCGGCCTGCCTGATCCAGATAACTGGCGTAGAGATCGCGGATCTGCTGGGTCGGCGTGCCGGTGGCGGCCTCCTGCTTGGCCAGCCCCTCGACCAGCACCCGCACATCGGCGAGGGATTTGTCCCGCAGCATGTAGAAGGCGCCATCGGCGGGGCGATCGTCTGGGATCTTGGCGGTGGCGAGCCACTTGCCATTGACGTAGCGGAAGAAGTCATCGCCGGGTTTGACCCGGGTATCCATATTGGCCAGCGCCAGCCCGGAGTGTTTGGCGGATTCTTGCGGTGCCTGACTGCAGCCAGCCAGCAGGGCCAGTCCAATCAGGCCGGCCAGTAAGCTTTTCTTATTGTTCATCTTGTTTGATTCCAATTCGGGTTGTTTGCTTCCCTGCCCATCTTCCTTGCTCCAACCAGCTGTGCGACCGTCTTGCGGTCTGCCTGGTGGAGAGGGCGGGCGAGCCTCACTCTAGCAGCAGGGTTGCAGCTTGATAAGCCCGACTCTGCTAAGATCGGCCGGTCCGTTCTGGGGAAGCCTATGATTTCTCATCTTTATTCTCGCTTTTGTCTGACTATGCCAGCGCCGGAAGGTTCCACCGGTTTGCTGGTGGCCTTCAGTGGCGGTCTCGACTCCACCCTGCTGCTGGTGCTGGCGGCGCAGTATGCCCGCGAGCACGGCCTGCCACTTCGCGCCCTGCACGTGCACCACGGCCTCAGTCCCCATGCCGATGAGTGGGTCGCTCATTGTGAAGCCGTGTGTCAGCAATTGGCGGTGGAGCTGCTGGTCGAGCGGGTGACCCTGGCCCGCGGCAATGGCGAGAGTCTGGAGGCGCAGGCCCGCACCGCCCGTTACCAGCGGCTGACCGCCCGGATGCGGGAGGGGGAGTGGCTGCTCACCGCCCACCATCAGGACGATCAGCTGGAGACTCTGCTGCTGGCCCTCAAGCGCGGCGCCGGTCTGCGCGGGCTGGCGGGCATCTTGCCAAGCCAGCCCTTTGCCGGCGGCCTGTTGCTGCGTCCGCTGCTCGATATCAGTCGCGCCGAGCTGGCCGAGGCGGCGGTGAGCCTCCCCTTTGGCTGGGTGGAGGATGAGAGCAATCAGGATGTGAGCTATGACCGCAACTTTCTGCGCCAGACGCTTATCCCCCAGCTCAAGGCACGCTGGCCCGCCATGGCCCAGACTGCGGCGCGCAGCATGGCCCTGTGCGCCGAGCAGGAGGCGCTGTTGGACGAGCTGGCCGAGAGCGACTGGCAACTGGCGGGCGAAGGGGAGGCGCTCCATATCGGCCCGCTGCACGCCCTCTCACCGACCCGGCGCAACAACCTGCTGCGCTACTGGATCCGCCGTCAGGGCGGCGAGATGCCATCCCGCGAGCAGCTTGCCCGGCTATGGCAGGAGGTGGCGCGGGCGCGCGGCGATGCCAATCCCCAGCTCAACTGGGGGCGCCAGAGCTGCCGCCGTTTTCAGGAGCGGCTCTATCTGGTGAGCTCGGACTTGCAACCCTGCCATCAGCTGTTGCCGCTGACAGTGGGCGAGCCGCTGACCCTGCCGGACGGGCTGGGCGAGTTGGTGGTGCGCATGGCGGAGAGCGGCGAGGGGCTGCTGCGTGTCCCCCGGCCGGACGAACCGCTCTCGGTGCGCTTTCAGGTGGCGCCGGGGATCCCTCTCAAACCGGTGGGACGGGGCGGCAGTCGCCGGATGAAAAAGTTGCTGCAGGAGTATGGCGTGCCTTCGTGGCAGCGGGGGCGCATCCCCATCCTCTATTATGGCGAGCAGGTGGCGGCGGTGGTGGGGCTCTTTGTCTGCGACGGCTTTATGGCGCAGGGGGCAGGGCTGGTGTGTCACTGGCAGGAGAGCGGTACAGCCCCCATCCTGCCCGAGCTGGATCTCGCCTGATTTGATCGGTGTGAGCGGGGGCTAGCCCCAAAAAAAAGAAGCTCCGGTCACATGGCGCGCATGTGCCGGAGCAAAGAAGAGTTCGGGATTATTCGAGAAGGCCGGCCTTGCCGGCTTTTTTGCGGGCGTAGAGGTGGCTGTCGGCTGCTTCATAGAGGCTCTGCACATCGACCCCGGATTGCCAGCTGGCGGCGCCAAGGCTGCAGCCGACCGAGAAGGTGCTGAGCTCCTTGTTGGTCATCAACATATGCTGCAGTCGCAGCCAGACCGGGCGCCACGCCTCGGGTTCTGCCGGTTGCAGCAGCAGGGCAAATTCATCGCCCCCGAGCCGGAAGGCTTGATCGGTACTGCGGATACATCCCTTGAGCAGCTGGGCGAAGCGGCTCAGCACCAGATCCCCCACCGGATGGCCCCAGGTGTCATTGATCTGCTTGAAGCGATCGAGATCCAGCAGCACCAGCACCAGACCGTGGGGCTCGCGGCTGTGCTGCTCGATGGCGCGGCCGATGGCCTCGTCAAAGTAGGAGCGGTTGCCAAGGCCGGTCAGGTGATCGAGCCGGACCAGCTGATCCAGTTTTTCCAGCCGCAGATAGAGGGGCAGTAGCAGGCAGAGCAGCTGATGGTATTGCATCAGTACCCGTTGCTGGCTGCCGCTCAGCGGATGTTCCAGCTCGTATTGGAGCTGGCCGAGCAACTGGCCGTGCTGGCCGCGCAGCTCGAACGGATAGTTGTGCAGGTTGAGGGTGGCCAGCGGCGGGTGCTGGATCAGCACATGGGGCTGGCCACAATCGAGGTAGAGACCGTGGATCCTGACAATTCTTGCCGCACGATCGGCAAAAGTTGTCAGCAAACCGCCGAGATCGCTCTGCCCCAACAACTGCTCGAGCAACTGGTTGCGTTCAACGCTGGGCAACGGCGTGAGCCGCTCCATCTGGCGAACCCACTGCTCGATGCCATAGCTAAAGCCATTAAGTGACGACGTATTTTCCATGGTCTTCCACCTGTAACACCTGACTACTGTCTCCTCCCTGCAATTGGCATGCCCAATATATCTTTCCTGACCGCCAGATCGGCTGACTAAGCTTAAGTCGATAAAAGGAGAGGAAAATTTGTACACCGACCTGTTGATCCTGCTGTTCGCCGCCGTGCTGCTGGTGGCAATTTTCCGGCGCCTCGGCTTGCCGGTGATCCTCGCCTACCTGATTGCTGGCGTGTTGCTCGGCCCCCACGGGCTGGCGGTGATCACCGGCCAGTCGATCATGCAGACCATTGCCGAGCTGGGGATCGTCTTTCTGATGTTCTCGCTGGGGTTGGAGTTCTCCCTGCCGAAATTGCTGGCGATGCGCCGGTTGGTGCTGGGGGTAGGGATGTTGCAGGTGCTGCTCACCTCGCTGCTCTTCTTCGCCATCGGCTGGTGGTGGGGGCTGGGTCTGGCCCAGTCACTGGTGGTGGCGGGGACGCTGGCGCTCTCCTCCACGGCGGTGGTGATCAAGCAGCTCGGCGAGCAGAAGCAGCTCCATACCCGCCGGGCTCAGCTCGGGGTGAGCGTGCTGCTGTTTCAGGATCTGGCGGTGGTGCCCCTGCTGGTGATGATCCCGATCCTCGCCCAGCCTGAAGTACAGGGGAGTGCGCTGGCCGCCGAGATCGCCTGGGCCACCCTCAAGGGGTTGTTTGCCTTGCTCACCCTGCTGGCGGTCGGCAAATGGTTGCTACCGTTGCTGTTTCACGAGGTGGCGCGGGCCCGCTCCGATGAACTGTTCGTGCTGAGCGCCCTGTTGGTGGCGTTGCTGGCCGCGTTCATGACCCATTCGCTCGGGCTGTCGATGGCGCTGGGGGCGTTTCTGGCGGGGATGATGCTGGGGGAGTCCCACTACCGTCATCAGCTGGAGGTGGACATCAAACCCTTTCGCGACGTATTGATGGGGCTCTTTTTTATCACCATCGGCATGGCCATGGATTGGCAGCTGGTGGCGCGGGCATGGTGGCAGGTGCTGATCTGCGTGCTGCTGCTGGTGCTGTGCAAATCCCTGCTGGTGCTGCTGGCTGGGCGGCTGATGGGGGAGCGCAAGCGCGACAGCATGGCCGCTGGCATCATGTTGAGTCAGGTCGGGGAGTTTGGCTTTGTGCTGCTGGCGTTGGCGCTCCACCATGGTCTGCTGGATCAGCAGCTGGTCTCCCTGCTGATCGGCATCGGTATTATCTCCATCGCCATGACCCCCTGGCTGGTGACCCAGGCCCACTCGCTGGCCCGCAGTCTCACCGATCCGGCGCTGCTGACCCGCTCCGAGGTGGCCCAGTCAGGCCTTAGCAAGAACCAGCATGTCATCATCGCCGGGTTTGGTCGGGCGGGGCAGACCTGTGCCCGTTTTCTCAAGATCGAGGAAATCCCCTTTCTGGCCCTCGATCTGGACCCCGAGCGGGTGAGTGAGGCCAAGCAGGCAGGAGAGCAGGTGGCCTTCGGCGATGCCAGCCGCCGCGATATTCTGCTGGCCGCCGGGTTGCTGCGGGCGCGGCTGGTGATCATCACCTTCGATGATCGCAAGCGGGTGGAGGCGATGCTGGCGCTGATCCGCGCATTGGCGGGGGAGCTCAAGGTGCTGGTGCGTACCCGGGACGACAGTTTTCTGGAGCAGTACAAGCAGGCGGGGGCCTTTGAGGTGATCCCCGAATCCCAGGAGGGGGCTCTGATGCTGGTCTCCCATTTGCTGCTCAACTGCGATATTCCTCTCGGGCGAGTGATCCGCCGGATGGAGCACGAGCGCAGCAGTCAGTATCGCTTCCTGCACGGCTTCTACTGGGGGGATCAGAGCGCCAGCAATCTGGAGGCAGACCAGCTGCTCGAACGTCTCCATCCGCTGTTGCTGCACGATCAGGCGTGGGCAGTAGGCCGTGAAGTGCGCGAGTTGCCGCTCGATGAGGTGCGGATCAAGGAGGTGCAGCGCGGGGATCTGAGTCTGGAGCCCAGACCCGAGCTGGTGCTGGCGGCCGGCGATCGGCTGATCCTGTTTGGTACCGTGGTGGCGATGGAGCAGGCGGAGCAGCGTCTGCTGGAGGGGCACTGAATCCCCTCGCGCTCATTGACCACGCGCCCGTTTACTCCCGCTCTGTTGGTTGCCCCTCGATATCGAGAAAGGCGGCGACCCGCTCCCGCTCCTGGAGGGTATCCCGATAGCCCAGCTTGATCAGCTGCTGGCAATAACCCGGATAGAACATCAAAAAACTGGCCAGACTGCTGGTCTCATCCCCCTTCACGCCCAATACCCGCAACAGGCGGCGCAGTTGCAGTGGCAGCTTGCGCAGATAGGCCAGCGCCATGGTGTCGAGATCCTGACTCGGTTTCAGCACGCAGGTCTCTACCCGTTTCAGCTTGAGGCGGTTGCGTTCCCGTTCCGGGATCAGGTCCAGAGTCTGGTTGATGCGCCACAGTCGCTCCAGATCGGAGTTGAGGGTGTCGGTAAAGACGGTATCGAGCAGATGGCTGGCGATATTGGAGCTGGTGAGATGGCCGTGGTGATGGGTCGGTGCCGAGTGCTCGGGTGGATCCAGGGTGATCAGCAGGATCCGCTCCGCCCCCAGATGGATGGCGGGGCTGAGCGGGCTCAGCTGGTGGATGGAGCCGTCGCCGTAGAACTTCTCGCCGATCCGGGTGGCCGGAAAGACAAAGGGCAGCGCTGAGGAGGCGAGCAGATGCTCCGATGTAAGCACGGTGCGCACCCCGCGCCGTCTGGCCCGCTCCCACGGATGGTGCTCGGCCCGCCCCTGAAAGAAGGTGGTGGAGAGACCGTCATCGTAATCCGATGCCGTGATGGCCAGCGCCTCCAGACTGCCGTAGAGGATGTTGTCATCGATGCGGTGATAGTCGATGAGCTGATCCAGCAGGCGGTGCAGCGGCGCGTTGTCAAACAGGTGAAAGGCGTGGTTGGTATGGGGATTGATCAGCCCCGCCGAGCCTTCGTACATCAGCCGCCACAGCAGCCGACCGGGGTGAAAATCGAAGATGTGGTGAGTCTCGAAACGGCGCCAGACCCACTCCAGCTTGCGCACCCCCAGATGAAAGCAGGAGGCATAGCAGGCCAGCGCGGTGACATTAATGGCCCCCGCCGAGGTGCCGCACAGGATGGGAAAAGGAATGCCGAGATTGCGCGGGTAGAGCTCCGCAATCGCCTTGAGGGCGCCGACCTGATAGGCGGCGCGAGCACCGCCACCGGTGAGCAACAACGCTGTATTCGGTCTGGCCATATGCTGGCGCCTTATTGTTGGCCCGAGAGGGGCGTTCCCACTGACAAGTTAACTATAAGGCGCTGTATCAAATATAAAAACGGGCGCTTGCCCGTTTTTTTCATGACCCTCTGTCAAAGGGCGCGGTGAGGATTATCCGGCCGCACCAGCTGATCGAAGGCGGCGAATACCGGGGCACTGGCGAGGATGCGACCGTGGCCCAGACCCCGGGTGCTCACCAGCCGGGTATGACCATCCTGACTGGCCCGCAAGGAATCGCCGTGGGGGGCAAACCTGTCCTCCTCGTCATGCACGATTATCGCCGCGCCGCTGCGGCTGGCGAGTCGGCCCAGCGGATCGACCGTGCTCAAGGGGTGTTGGTACTCCTGCTCAATCTCCTTGACCACCGCATCGAACAGCCGGATGGAGTAGCCGGAGCGCGCCACCATGCCGTAGAGCTGGGGCACATAGTCGAGCACCGGCGAAATCAACAGCAGTGGCAGGGCATCGATACCAGGCTGACGGCTGGAGAGAGTGACGGCGCCCCCCATGCTGTGGGCGATGACCCCGTGCAGCGGGCCCACTTCGCTGGCCAACCTGGTCGCCAGCTCGTCGAAGGCACGTACGAAGCGGGGCAGGTGGCCGGTATTGCCTGCGCTCTGGCCGTGGGCCGGATGATCGTAGGCAATGGCGGTGAAACCCTGCGCGGCGATATGGCTCATCAGCGGATAGAACTGGCTGGCGCTGCCGGACCAGCCGTGCATCAGCAACCACAGTGGCCCCTGACCGAGCCGATAGCTCATCAGTACCCCTTCGCTGGTATGGACGGCCTGTTTCACCAGACCGGCAGGTTCGCTGCCATCCCGCTGGTTGCGCTGGGGGGTGAGCAGCAACTTGCTGGCGGTACGCTTGGCATGGCTGGGGGCGAGTCTGTGGTGCAACCGGGTGCCGATCCCCAGCAGCCATTTGCTCGGGCTGAAGCGGCGGGTGTTGAAGTAGATCTTGCTGCTCATGGTCATCCTGTGGTTTTTATGTGCGAACGGTCGTGCTTTTTTATCGGTTTTTAAAAAGTCGTGTTGAACGGATGCCAAAACATCAGCGCCAGCTGCTCAGCAGGGCGTCCACTTCGGGCCAGAAGTGGCGGGCCGGATCCTGACACAGTTCGAGGTCGTTGAACACCTGATCCGCCAGATAGAGGCCATAGAGACGGTAAACGGCGCGCCAGGGATCCATCTCCTGTCGCCACTCGCCTGCGGCCTGGCCCTGCACCACCTGACGGGCCAGATAGTCGAGCCAGAAGCGCACCAGTTGACGGGCTGCTTGCTGCACCTGGCTCTCTTGCTCATGGCCATCCTGCGCCGAGGTCCAGGCGTCGAGGAACATGCAGCGACCGGCGAAGCAGTGGTTCCATGCCTGCCAGGCGCGCAGCAGGGCGATCAGCTTGTCATGCTGGCTCTGGTGTTCCTGCTGGCGTACCGGCTGGATCACCCGCAGCCGGAACACCTCGGCGGCGTACTCCAGCACGGCGATCTGCAGATTGTCGCGGGATTGAAAGTGGGCAAACAGGCCGCTTTTCGACATCTCGCAGGCGCTGGCCAGCGAGCCGATGGTCAGGCTCTCCAGCCCCTGCTGGCTCGCCTGCTCGAAGGCGGTCTGCAAAATGTTTTCCCGGGTCAGGCGCCCTTTGCTCATCACTCTCTCCTCGTTGGCGCTGGCAGCATAAAGTACGATCGTGCTAATTGTCGAGCAACAAATAGCCAGCATGGCTGGCTACCTCATCGTATATGTGTCGCCGTGTGCGGGGCTCAGCTCTCCCTGATATCGAGTTGCTGCAGGGCGATCACCGCCTGAGTGCGGTTCTTGACCCCGAGCTTGCGAAAAATGGCGGTGATATGCGCCTTGATGGTGGCTTCGGAGACATTGAGTTCCCAGGCGATCTGCTTGTTGAGGCTGCCGTCGCGCAGCATGATCAGCACCTTGTATTGCTGGGGGGTGAGGCTGGCCAGCTTGCTGGCGAAATCGGGGCCATCTTCCGATTCGGGATGGAGCGAGATGCCTTCCGGCACCCAGTTATCTCCCCCGATCACCGTATTGAGGGCGTTGACCAGCTCCTTCATCGGCACCGATTTGGGAATGAAGCCGAGCGCGCCGAGCCGCAACACCTGCTGGATGATGGCCGCATCTTCCGAGGCGGAGACCACCACGATAGGCAGGTCGGGATACTGGCCGCGCAGGTGGGCCAGCCCCTCGAAGCCGTTGGCCCCCGGCATCTTGAGATCGAGCAGCAACAGGTCAACCTCGGGGTGCTCGCCGAGCACGCTGGTCAGGCTGTCGATGGAGTCCGCCTCCAGCAATTGAGCGTCGTTGATGGCCATGTGCACCGCTTGGTAAAGGGCGCCCCGAAACAGGGGGTGGTCATCTGCGATGACGATGGTAAATTGGCTGTCCATATTTCGGTTAATGGCTCACATTGTGGCTAACTGATTGTTTTGAAAAATCAAACTAGCATCGCTCACCAAGAGGGTCAAACCCGCCGGTGCGCAAATGTGAAGCGACCATCGGATGTGTTGCCATCAGGGCAGACCGGCTGGTCGCAGGCAACTCATGCAGGAGGCAAGAGATGGGATCCTTGGTATTGACGGTGGGCACCGGCTCCACCTGGGCGATGCGGGCGGCACTGGTGCTCGCCATGAGCGGGCTGACGTGGCAGGAGCAGGTGTTCGATCTGGAGGATGCCAGGTCGCTGGCGCGACTCAAGCGGTTGGCACCGGCCGGTCTGGTGCCCTGGCTCGAACACGATGGCGTGCGGGTTCACGACTCGCTGGCCATCGCCGAATATGTTCACGAGCGCTGTCCCGACCGTCAGCTCTATCCCGTTTCGCTGGCCGAGCGGGCACTGGCTCGCAGTCTCTGCGCCGAGTTGCACGCGGGATTTCGGCAGATCCGTTCTCTGCTCCCCTTCTTCCTTGGGGCGCCAACCCGTATCGGTCCTCCGGTGGAGGCGGTCGGCGAGCTGGCTCGCTTGCAGGATATCTGGTCGCAGGCGCGGGGCCCCTTCTACTTTGGCGAGGCGGGCATTATCGATGCCTTCTATGCCGTGATGGCCTATCGGCTGGCCAGCTACGGCATCCTGTTGCCCGGTCAGGCGGGAACCTATCAGCAGGCGCTGCTGGCCTGGCCCCTGTGGCAAGAGATGTTGGTCAAGGCGCGGTTGCAGTGGCCGGTGGCGGCGCGCCAGTCCCAATAAACTGGTGCGGGCGGAACAACGAGAGAGGGGAGCCCGTGGCTCCCCTCTCTATTGCAGGTAAATATGGCTCAAAGGGTTACTGCTGCCGACCGGCAAAGACCACCACCACCTTGTCATCCCCCTTCTCCCGCATGAAGGCGTAGGGCGCATCCGAGAGTTTCTGGTGGCTGCCTGCCGCAATGGCCGGATGGGCGGCGCGGAACTGGCCCAGTTGCTGCCAGTGCTTGACCAGCTCCGCCTTGTCTCCGCTGGCCAGCTCCTGCCAGTTCATGTCGGAGCGCAATGCCTGATCGAACACCCCGCCATCCTTGGCCAGCCCGCGGCCGGACTCATCGCCGTAGTAGAGCTGGATGCCGCCCGGCAGCAGCATAAAGCTGTTGGCGACCCGGCGCTGTAGCGGTACATCCTGATAGTCACCAAAGAACAGCTTGGTGTCGTGGGAGCTGATATAGCTCAGCACGTTGAACTCGGGATCCTGATTGATGCGGCTGGCGTAGCTGGCATAGGTGGGCTCAGCGCCCGCCATGCACTGGGCCTGGGGCAGGGCAAACTCGCGCTGATAGTCGAAGTTGATCAGCGAATCGAAACCGTTCTGATACCAGAAATCCTTGGCGACCCCGTGATCCCACACCTCGCCCACCATGTAGAAGGGCAGAGCGTCGAGGGCCTTGTCCGGGTTGGCGGCCTTCCACTCCTTGAGCGCAGTGGTGCCCGCCTGTTTGAGCTTGGCCCATACCTCGGGCTCCAGATGTTTGACGGTGTCGGCTCGAAAACCGTCGATGCCAAAGCGGCGCACCCAGTCGGTGTGCCAGGCGATCAGGTAGTCGCTCACGGTAGCGTCGGGCAACGCCTTGGCCTTGGTATCTTTTTTCGCCGCCAGCAGCGGCGGCAGCCCTACCTGTTTGGTCGATTCAGTGAGAAAGTCCGGCAGCCCTGCCACCGAGCCGGTGACATCGTCGGTGCCGGGCTGCGGGTAGCCGGGCAGACCGGCACGCACCCAGTCACCACTCCACCACTTGTTCCACGCTGGCGATTGATAGTCGATGAACTGGTTGTAGCCATGCCAGTTGAGGCCGCCGCTCGGGCGCCACTGGTTCCAGACGGTCGGCAGCTTGTCTGTGTTCCGGGTCAGCTCGGTGAGCCCCAAATCCTGCAGGTCGGCGAGGGTGGCGTAACCTGCGTGGTTCATCACCACGTCGAGGATGATGCGCATGCCGCGCTTGTGGGCCTCGTCCACCAGGGTCTTGAGGCTTTCCTCGTCGCCGTAGTTGGGGTCAATCTTGGTGAAGTCGAGCGCCCAATATCCGTGGTAGGCGTAGAAAGGGAAGTTGCCCTGCTCGCCACCGCCGATAAAGCCGTGCACCTGCTCCACCATGGGGGTGATCCAGATGGCGTTCATGCCGAGGCTCTTGATGTAGTCGAGCTTCTCGGTCAGCCCCTTGAAGTCGCCGCCGTGCCAGGTGGCCACCTCATCCTGTCCATCCTTCTGGCGGCCGAAGCTGTGGTCGTTGGCGGGGTCACCATTGTGGAAGCGATCGGTCAGCAGAAAATAGACGCTCGCCTGATCCCAGCTGAACGGCGCTGGTTTGGTCGCCTTGACCGGTTCGAGCAGCAGCAGGCCGCCGCTCTCTTTACTCGGGGTCAGGGTCAGCTTGCCCTGTTTGACCACCGCCTCCTGTTTCGAGTAGGCATCCCGCAGCCGAGTGCCGTCGGGCCAGACCCCTTGCAGGGATACCGTGACCGGGCCGCCATCCCAGCTGATGCAGGGCTCTTGTGGTGGCTGGCGTTTGAACTCGCTCTTCTTGGTCGCCCGCAGCACCTTGAGGCTCGGGGTATCCGGGTTGAAGGTGAACTGATACTCCCCTGCCAGCATCACCCGCAGGGTAAAGCTCTGCTCCTTGCTGCATTTGTCCATCGGCTGGGCGGTGCCGAAGGGAAGCGGCTTGCTCTCGCTCGGGCCAAAGCTGGTGCCGCAACTGTTTCCTGCGTCGCTGATGCGGATCTGGTGGCTCCCCTTGGCGAGGGTGTGGGTGAGCTCGATCGTCCCCTTGTCCAGCGCGATTGGAGTCGCTACCGGCTGGCCATCCACATAGAGGTGAACCTCAGGGGCGGCCATGGCCTGACCGATCAGCAGAGGGCTGGCCAGCAGGGCGAGCCAGAGAGGGGATAAGTTGGGAGTGCGACGCATAAGCCATTCCTTGAGCAGGGCAGTTCGGACAAGGGCCCATTCTAGGAGCAGCAAAGCGCGCCTTGGATCGGCAAAATGCCGATTTGTGACATCAGTTCAAATGGTTACGTTTTCAAGCCGAGGAAAGTGTGACGGGGAGGAGGTGGGCGCTCTGGCGATAAAAATAGCGGCCATAAAAAATGCCGGTCAGGTGACCGGCATTTGGCGTTTCAGGCATCGTCGTCACATCAGACGGTGAAGAACTTGAAGTTGACGAAGGCCACCGCGATGAAGGAGGCAACCATGCCGCTGATGCAGAGCACCGCAGGGCGGATGGCGGGCCAGCGATGGGTCAGCAGAATGATGGCCAGCAGGGTCGGGTAGAGCCCGAACATGTAGCGCGGCATGGCGTTGAGGCCGGTCATCAGCGGAATGGTACAGCAGATGAACATCAGGGTCGCCTCGGCCCAGCGCTTCTGGCTGAACAGGTAGCCGTTCAGACACCAGCCGAAGATCACCATGATGGAGAGGTAAGCCTTGCGGCCGCCCAGCTCGAAACCGCTCAGCCACCAATCCAGCGGGCTGTCCATATAGCGACCCCAGGCCACCTGAATGTGCTTGAAGGCCATCGCATCACCGGTCAGGTGATAGAGGTAGAGCATGTAGGCAAACAGGCCGAACGGGATCATCCAGAGGGTGAACACTACCTTGAAGGCCCGCTCGGTGAAGCGGAAAAATTCCCGCCAGCCGTAGGCTTGCAGCGCCAGGATCAGTACCGGGAACACCATCATCACGCCCAGATTGCGGGTGGCGGAGATACAGACCCCCAGCACGGCCACCATCAGCCACTGCTCCCGATAGGCGAACAGGAACATCCCCAGCATCAGTGCCATAAAGGTCGACTCGGTATAACCGGAGACGAAGTAGGCGGAGAAGGGGGAGAAGGCAAGCAGCCATACGCCGAAGCGGGCGGTATCGTCACCCAGCTTGAGCTGACGCAGCACCAGCAGCATCAGCGGCAGGCTGGCGAAGAAGGAGGCGTTGGCCACAATGATGAGGCCGATCAGGCTCTCGACATTGAACAGGTTGGAGATGGCACCGGAGACCATCGGGTAGAGCGGCATAAAGGCCCAGTTGGCCGCATTGCCCTTGCTCAACCAGCGCGGGTAGAGGTCGTAGCCGTTCTCGATGATGCGCTGGAACCAGACGCAGTCGAACTGACAATAGGCCTGCAGCGGGCCGATATCGGGGGAGCCATAGAGCTGGACACCGAAGTAGCCCATGCCATACAGCGCTATCCGACTCAGCATGAAGGCGGCGATGATCATCAGCCAGTCACGGCCGCTGATGCGCAGTGACGGGCGATAGGGGAGTGCAGCCCCGGTTAGCGGGGCAGTATTGATCATATCATTCATCAGGCAAAAACCCAGACGCGAGAGAGAACGTAAGTGAGGACGGTAACGGTCAGGGTGGCGATGACCACCGGCAGCAGACCGGAGAGCCCCGCAAACAGCAGGCCGCTCAGGATCAGGTTACGCACCGCCAGCGAGAAGAGGGCGACCAGCAGAAACTTGCTGGCGGCTCCCTGCTTCTGGAAGGTGATGTAGCGGTGACCAAAGAAGGAGAACCAGAACGCGATGGCAAAAGCCAGCGTGGTAACCAGGTGCTCCGAGATGGTGGGCCAAGTATGAAACAGTGCGATGGAGGTGCCAAGGTCGACGAGGGTTGCCCCCCCGCCGACAAAACCGAAACGTACCAGCCGCCAGAATTCCTCGCGGGAGATCATTGAGGCGCTTGCTCCTGCTGCTCTTGCGGGTGGTTGTCAGCGCTCTGCGGTTTGGCCGCATCCTGCTTGGCATACTGGCCATAGACCCCTTCAATGAGGTAGACCGGGCGCTGTTTCACTTCCACGAACATGCGGCCGATGTATTCGCCGATGATGCCGAGCGACAGCAGCTGGATACCACCGAGGAACAGCACTACGGACATCAGGGAGGCGTAACCGGGCACGTCGATGCCGAAGAAGACCACTTGGGTCACGATCTTGAGGATGTAGAGGAAGGCGACGAAGGAGACGCCAACACCCACATAGCTCCAGACCCGCAGCGGCCAGCTGGAGAAGCTGAGCAGACCGTCGAGGGCGAAGTTCCACAGTTTCCAGTAGTTGAACTTGGTTTCACCGGCGTGACGGGCCGGGCGCTCGTAGGGGACGCCAACGGCACGGAAACCGGCCCAGGCAAACAGACCCTTCATGAAGCGGTTGCGCTCCGGCAGCAGCTTGATCGCCTCGACCACGCGACGGTCGATCAGGCGGAAGTCACCGGCGTTCTCCGGCAGCTTGGTGCTGGTGGAGAGGGCGTTGAAGAAGCGGTAGAAGCCACCGGCCGTCACGCGTTTCATCGGGGTATCGGCGCTGCGATCGACGCGGATGCCGTAGACGGTGTCATAGTCACCGGTCTGCCACAGTTTGACGAACTCCAGGATCAGGGCGGGCGGGTCTTGCAGATCCACGTCCATCGGCACGATGGCATCCCCTTTGGCCTGATGCAGACCGGCGGTCAGGGCCGCCTCTTTACCGAAGTTACGCGCCAAGTTGACCAGGGTCACGCGCGGGTCACGGGCGATGGCCTGTTCGACCACTTCACGGGTGCGGTCACGGCTGCCATCGTTGACGAATACAATTTCAAGCTGGTCTTTCAGCGGGGCCAGTTCGTTGTCTATCGCGTTGATGAAGGCATCGATGCTCTCTTCCTCGTTGTAAACGGGAACGACCAGAGAGAGTCGAAAATCTGGATGCGACATAAGAACGTCCTTATTTGGGATAGTTGTTTTTATAAAATGGTATTCGGGGCAAGGATCACTGGGCTACGGTCAAACGTACCGACTGCACATTGATGGGGGTCGGTGCCGAGAGCGCCAGAAAATTGGGGCGCTTGGGATCTGCCGTGAGCGAGTCACCGGGCAGACTGAGACGGATTTCGTTGATACCCGCCTTGGCCAGTTTCACCGTGGTGGTGAAGTCGTGACCCAGCGCCACTTTCAACAGGGCACCGGCTTCCGGGCTGTTGATGCGGGCCTGTACGGTAAGCTGATCCGGATTGGCCGCCTGCTTGGGCAGCACAAAGTAGAGACCGCCCTGACCGCTGAGCAGGGTGCCTTCATCGCTCGGCTTCTTGGCCCAGCCTTCGCTGGAGAGGAAGCGGCTCGGCTTGGTCAGATTGAGCTCGTTACCCGGCTGATAGGTCATGCTGGAGTTGTGTTCCCAGAAGCGGGTCTTGCCTTCCAGATAATAGAGTTTGTAGGCCAGGCTCACGTTGGGGTGAGCAGCCAGATAGAGGGTGTAAAGATAAAAACCGCTTAACGCCAGAATGGCAGTCAAAAAACCGAACTTTTTGTACGTCATATCACTCTCTACGCCTGACAGAATTGGTAGGCCGATGTCGCGCATATGCTAATCCAATTGCAAAAAAAGCATAGTGGATCACAAAAAAATATTTGGTCACATATTAACCCTTTTTTCCCCCTGTTCCAAACGTTGCTGTTTGCTGGTCAAACAAGGCTGGCGGGGCGCAAGTCGCCAGTGGCAAGGGGCGCTCCGGCAGGTGGTTTGGCAGATGGAGATGCTTTGCTGCGTCATTTTCTAGCGGATGCGATAGTCAGCTGGCCTCTATCGCCATTTTGCAGGGGGCGATTTATGATGACTCACCTTTTCGTCAAGGATGACCTATGAAGTGGCTCTCCCTCTCTCTGCTGTTTGGATTATGGGCGCCAATGGCCTTTGCCAAGGCGCTTTGCCCCGAGCCCATTCAGGTCGGTTACGATAACTGGCCCCCCTACCATTACTATGAGCCTGACTCACCGCAACAGGTGCGCGGTTATGCCGTCGAGGTGCTGACGGCCGTGCTCACCGCCATGCACTGCAAGGTCAACTATGTGGAGCTGCCCTGGAAGCGGGTACTGCACGAGATGGAGTTCGGCGAGATAGACATGGCAATGGAGGCAAACATCAACGATGAGCGCGCCCGTTATGCCTGGTTTTCCGACTCCTACAACCCGGGACGCACCTTGCTGTGGGTCAGCAAGGGCAGCCACTATCCCGAGCAGGATCTGGCGAGCTGGCTGGCCAAGGGTTACTCCCTCGGCGTTACCAAAGAGTACTTTTATGGGGATGAGGTGATGTCGCTGCTCGGCCGATATGCCAAACAGGTGAGTGCGGTAAGCGACAAGCAGAATTACGAGAAGCTGGCCCGCAGGCGCATCGACGGTTTCCTCGGCGACATGCTGGCGACGCCCAGCGCCCTCAACAAGGAGGGGCTGAGTAGTCAGTTTGTAGCTCATCCCATGGTGGTGTATGAATCGCCGAGCTTTTTCATGTTTAGCAAGCGCAGTATTTCGCCGCAGTTCTTGCAACAATTCAACCAGAGGTTAGCCGCGTTCAAGGAGACGGATGCCTATGACATTATCTGGCAACGTTATGGCCCCGGGCGCTAGCAAAGTATTGGCCGTTCACGCATCATGAGCGGCCTGAGCATCGGGTCTGCCGGTCAGGCCTGACAGAGTGAACAAACCGTTTTGAGGTATTCATGGGGATGAAGTATTGGCTGGCTCTTGCCAATCTGGTGTGGCTGGGATGTTTGCCCGCCGGCGCGGTACATGCGACCGAAGCACAAGTAGTGGTGGCGGCCAGTGAAACCGGGCATGACTGGTATCAGGGCCGTCAGGCCGAACAGGCCCGTGTCGAGCTGGAGCAGCAGTTGCAAGAGGCTGTGCTGGCTCAGCTGCACCCCGATTTTTTCACCTTGTGGAAGCGCCTGCAGGCCGCCCCTGCCGCCAAGCGTGGCGCCATCTATGATGACATTTTTGCCAAGCTGAGCCGTTTCCAGCATGCCTGGCGGGGGATGGATCTGGTCTCTCGCGAGCAGATGAAGACCCTCAAGCTCGATTTGAATCGCCCTGTGGTGACCAAGCCCGGCAGTGATGACCTGCTCACCCAGGTGAAATCCCTGCGTCCCCAGGTGGCGGAATACGAGGCGGTGCGGGCCAAAGTGCACAAGCTGCTGGCGATGCCGATGGCCAGCAAGTGGCCGACCCTCGATATGCCGACTCTGCGGGCAGGAGAGAGCTCAGCCGAGCTCGGCCAAATCCGCGCCATGCTCAACGAGCTGGGCGACAGCGCCCCGAGCCATGGTGATCTGATTTACGATGGCGATACCGAGCAGGCCATCAAACAGTTCCAGCGTCGTCATGGTCTCACCGCAGACGGCATTATCGGTCGTCAGACCCGCTCCTGGCTCAATACCGGCCCGCAAGTGCGCGCCAGCTTGCTGCTGCGCAACCTGTGGCGTCGCGATCTGGTGGATCAACTCGCCGCTGGCCGCTACGTGCTGGTCAATATTCCCGACTACCGCTTGAGCGTGGTGGAGTCCGGCAACGAGGTGTTTACCAGCCGGGTCATCGTCGGCAAGGAGCAGCGCGCCACTCCCATTCTGGCCAGCGAAATTCGCTCCATCGTGCTCAACCCCTCCTGGCATGTGCCGCGCTCCATCCTGAGCAAGGACATCCTGCCCAAGCTGGGTCGCGATCCCGCCTATCTGAGTCGCGAGCAGTTCGAGGTGATCGACAGCGAGGGCAATCCGGTCCAGTTCACCGAAGAGGGGTGGCATCAGGCGCTGGCCGCCGGTTTCCCCTATCGCCTGCGGCAAAAGCCGGGTGATCACAATGCCCTGGGTCGCTACAAGTTCTACCTGCCCAACAATGATGCCATCTATCTGCACTCCACCCCGCGCAAGGCGCTGTTCGAGCAGGGGGCGCGCGCCTTCAGTTCGGGCTGCATCCGGGTGGAACATGCGGACGATCTGGCCGAGCTGTTGCTGGCCGATTCCCGCTATCAGCCGGATAAGGTGGCCAATATCCTCAAGGAGAGCCAGACCAAATGGTTGCCGCTCACCACGCCGATCCCGGTCTTTACCGTCTACTGGAGCAGCTGGATCGACGAAAATGGTCGCCAGCAACTGCGTAACGACATCTACGGATTTGATCGGGTCAGCTTCCAGAGCCGCCTGCTGTGATCCCAGCCACAGAGTGAAAAGCCCGGCCTGTGCCGGGCTTTTCTATGGGCGATTGAGGTTTGACAGGGCCCCCCGCCGGAGGGTAGTTTCAAGCGCCTGTATGACATTCACTCAGTGAGCTTATTCACCTATTTTCGCTTGAATCTGCGATGGACGAACCCCTTATGCTGGAACAAGAGATAAGTCGACGTCGCCTGTTGCTGGGAGCCGGTTGCCTGCTGGGCAGCTCGCTGATCTCCTTCCCTGCACTGGCAAGCCGCAGTACCACCGGGCGTGAACTCAGTTTCTTCAATCTCAATACCGGCGAGCGGGTGCGCGCCAGCTATTGGGAGAACGGCCACTATCTGAGCGACGGATTGGCCGAGCTCAACCACATCTTCCGCGATTACCGGCGCAATGAAGTGTTCAACATCGACAAGAAGCTGTTTGATCAGCTGTTCCTGTTGCAGCACAAGCTGGGTCGGCGCAGCGAAATTCAGCTGATATCCGGTTATCGCGCACCGGCGACCAATCGCCAAAAGCGCCACAAGAGCCGCGGCGTGGCCAAGCACAGCTACCACACTCTGGGGCAGGCGGTGGATGTGCGGATCCCCGGCGTACAGCTGGCCCATCTGCGCAAGGCGGCCCTCAATCTCAAGGTGGGTGGCGTCGGCTACTATCCCCGTGACAACTTCGTTCACCTCGATACTGGCCCGGTTCGCAGCTGGTAAAGGGGTTGGCAAGCTGCCAAGCTCTTCCCACCAGTGAGGAGATAGCGATGAAAAAGATTGTGATTGGCGGCCTGATCGCCCTGTTGTTGACCGGTTGCAGCAAGCTCAACCGTGAAAATTACGACCAGTTGAAGATGGGGATGAGTTACGCCGAGGCCAGCACCATTCTGGGCAAGGCGGAGCGTTGTGATGATGCCTTGGGCACTACCAGCTGCCTCTGGGGCGGGGAAGGGAAGAACATCAAGATCCGCTTTATCGCCGACAAGGCGACCTTTTTCAGCTCGGAAGGGATTAACTGAGTCGCAGACCGTCCATGAAAAAAGCGCCGCTCGGGCGCTTTTTTGTTGCTCGCAATCCAACCCGTCTCGCCAGAAGCTGGCGTACTCAGTGGGTCGCGTACTGGTAGTTGAAGGTGGGCAATCCCCACTTGAAGCGTACCGCCAGCAGCCGCAGGACAAAGCCGATGCCGATGGCGCCGAAAGCCGCCCAGTCGTTAGGCAGGCCCTGATCCAGTGCCAGACAGTAGAGCGCGGCAGTGATCAGCGAAATGGCGGCATAGAGCTCGCGGCGAAACACCAGCGGAATGCGCTGGCAGAGCAGATCCCGCAGGACGCCGCCGAAGGCCCCCGTCACCACTGCCATGATGCAGGCAATACCGGCACCGTGGCCCATATCCAGCGCACGGGCCGCGCCGAAGATGGAGAAGACCACCAGCCCCAGCGCATCGAGCGCCATGAACAGCTTGCCGAGATAGCGCATCAGGGGGGCGGAAACCACCCCCGCCATCGCAGCGGCGGCAACCAGCAGCACATATTCCGGATGCTCAATCCAGAGCAGCGGATAGTGGCCCAGCAACACATCGCGAATGGTACCGCCACCGATGGCCGTCGCCGAGGCGATGATCACCACCCCAAACAGATCCATCCGTCGCCGACCCGCGGCCAGCGCGCCGGTCATCCCTTCGGCCACCAGGCCCACCAAGAAGAGTGCATGTAACATGAGATATCCCAGGGAACGAGAAAGGCCCGCATCCTACCAACTCGTGTCATATGGGACAAGCGTTCGAATACATGCATTAATTTAATTCATGCTAAATGCGAAAAAGGCACCGTTTCGGGTGCCTTTTTCTAATCAATGATCAAGGATTAGCGGCCTAACTGCTGCTGCCGGTAGTGATCGACCCACATGGCGGTGGCGCCACAGATGGCGACCGGCATCACAAAGAGGTTTACCACCGGAATGGCGGAGAAAAGGGTGACCAAGGCGCCGAAGCTCAGGCACTTGCCACGACGCTGCTTCAAGGCATCGCGCATGGTGATGAAGCTTATCTTGTGGTTGTCGAACGGATAGTCGATGTACTGGATCGCCATCATCCAGGCGCTGAACAGGAACCAGAGCACCGGCGCCAGGGTCTGGCCCACCACCGGGATCAGGAACAGGATCAGGCAGCCGATGGCCTTGGGCAGGTAATACTTCAGCTTGGTCCATTCGCGGCCGAAGGTGCGCGGCACATCCTTGACGATATCCAGCATGCCGCTGTCATTGGCGGGTTGGCCGGTGAGGATCTGCTCTACTTTCTCCGCCAGCAGGCCGTTGAAGGGGGCGGCTACCCAGTTGGCGACCGAGCTGAAGATAAAGGAGAACACCACCAGGATGGTGATGAGGGCGATGGGCCACAGCAGGTAATCCAGCCAGTCGAGCCAGGCGGGGATCTGCTGATGGAGCCAGGCGAACAGGCCGTCGAGCTGCAGCAGCAGGGCGTAGAAGGCCCCGGCGAACAGCACGAAGTTGACCAGCAGGGGGATCAGCACAAAGGTGCGGATGCCCGGTTGGCGAATAAGGGAAAACCCGCGCAGGAAGTAGTCTGCACCGCTGATTGAATCTTTGACCATATGGGGTGATTGGCTCATGTGAGCTCCATCTATGCATGGGAGAACTGCCAGCATATTACAAACAAGCCTTTGATTTGGTAAAGTCGCCGACTATTCCTTATTTCGTGCCGTGGCGACTGAACATCGGGCATTGGATGGGGATGATGCCTGCATATTACAAACAAAGCCGGGTCTGGATTTGGTAAAGTCACCTGCCCGCCTCCTCTTTATTTAGCCACTGATACAGGTCGCCATGCGTCTGAAACTGATCAAACTCGCCGGCTTCAAGTCGTTCGTCGAGCCGACCCGCATCGAACTGTCGGCAGACATGACCGCCGTGGTGGGCCCCAATGGCTGTGGCAAATCCAACGTCATCGACGCGGTGCGCTGGGTGCTGGGGGAGAGCTCCGCCCGCCATCTGCGCGGCGAGAACATGACCGATGTCATCTTCAATGGCTCCATCAACCGCAGTGCGCACGGGCGCGCCTCGGTCGAGCTGGTGTTCGACAATCCCCACAACCGGGTGCCCGGTGAGTTCGGCCGCTTTACCGAGATCTCGGTGCGCCGCGAAGTGCTGCGCGACGGCTCCAACCACTATCAGATCAATGGCCAGAAGTGCCGCCGCAAGGATGTCACCGACCTCTTCCTCGGCACCGGCCTGGGCCCCCGCAGCTACGCCATCATCGAGCAGGGCACCGTCAGCCGACTGGTGGAGTCGCGCCCGGCCGATCTCAAGCTCTTTATGGAAGAGGCTGCCGGGGTCTCCCGTTACAAGGAGCGGCGCCGCGAGACCGAGCAGCGCATTCGCCATACCCAGGAGAATCTGGAGCGCCTCGGCGATATTCGCGGCGAGCTGGGCTCGCGCCTCGATCACCTCAAAGCCCAGGCCGAGACCGCCGAGCGCTACAAACAGCTCAAGAGTCGTTCGCGCGCTGCTCGCGCCGAGCTGATTGGCTCCGAATTGTGGGCGCTGGAGACGCGCCTCGGCGAGGCCAAAAGCGAGCTGGCGCAGGCCGAGCAGGCGCTGGCGGCGCTCGATGCCAAGCGTACCGCCGATGAGGGGCGCCACGTCACCCTGTCGGTCGCCAGACAAGAGGCGCAAGCCGAGCAGGCGAGCCGCCAGCAACAGATTTTTCTCGGCGGGCAGGCCATCGCCCGTCTCGAACAGCAACAGCTGCACCAGAGTGAACTGGGGCGCGACTGGCAGGCCCGTGCTCAGGCGCTCGGTGAGCGGATCGCCACCCGCAAGGCGCAGCTTGCCAGCCAGCAGGATCAGCTGACTGAAGGGGTATTGCGCGCCGAGCAGGAGAGCGCCCGGCTGGAGCAGTGTGAGCAGTTGCTCACCGATCAGCAGGAGGCCCGCCAGCAGGCCAGCGAAGGGCTGGAGCAGGCCCGTCTGCGCCAGCAACAGTGGCAGCAACAATTGGCCGGGTTGCAGGGGCAGCTCAACCAGACCCGCACCCGCTTGGGTGGTTTGCAGGAGCTGCAAGCCAAGACCCGGCTGGCCCGTCTCAAGCTGGAAGATGAACGCGCAGGCCCCCTTGGCGCAGAGGCTGACGATCTGCAACCGGCCCTCGATGCCCTGAGTGGTGAGCTGGAGCTGACGCGGGCTGCCACCGGCGAGCTGACCGAACAGCTGGCGCAAGCGGTCGAGGCCCATGAACAACTCAAGCAGCAACATGGCCAGCAGCTGAGCCTGCAACGGGAGCTGGAGGCGCGGCTGGCGACCCTGGATCAGATCCTCGGCGAGCAGATGGAGGGGGCGACCCTGGCCGATCGGCTGCAGGTTGCCCCCGAATGGGCACCGGCGCTCGACAAGGTGCTGGGCCGCTGGCTCACCGCAACCCCGGCGGACGAGTGCAATCTGGCGCAAGAGGGGCTCTGGATTGGCCCGGCGCAACCGGCGGTTGCCGGTACGCTGGCGGCGCAACTGGGCGGCGAGCACATTCCCGCCTTCCTCAATGCCATCTGGCTGGTGGAGAGCCGGGAGGCAGCATTGGCCCGCCAGCCAAGCCTTGCGGCCGGTGAGTCGGTACTGACACCTGCTGGCGACTGGCTGGGGCCCAACTGGGCCGATCTGGGGCAGGGCGCGGCGCTCGGCACCATGGCGCTGCTCGGTGAGCGTGAGCGGTTGCATACCGAGCAGGAGAAGGTTACCACGGGGCTGGCACAGCTGACCGAGCAACTTGTCGCAGCCGATGCCCGGCGCGCCCAGCTTGCCAGCGCGCAGGAGTTGTCGCAGCGAACCTTGCGCGAGCAAGAGCAGAAATGGCAACAGCTGCGCGAAGCCTGGAGCCTGCAACAGGGTCAGCGCCAGGAGCGGTTGCAGCGGCTCGGTCAGCTCGGCGAAGAGCTGATCCGGCTCGATCAGGAGCAGGCCGAAGAGGCAGAGCGGCTGGCCAGCGCCCGTGAACAACTGGAACTCGATGAGGCGCGCCTTGCCGAGTTGCAGGAGCAGGGGGAGCCGCTGACACAAGCGCTGCAGGTCGCTCAGGATCAGCTGACCCGCTGCGAGCGGGCGGTCGAGGAGGCGCGTGTGCGCCGCGAGCAGCAGCAAGCAGCCTGCCAGCGTTTGCAACTGGAGCTGGGCAATCTGCGCCAACTCATTACTCTGGGTGAAGAGGAGCTGGCGAGGCTCGGACTGGAGCTGGCCGGGCTGAAAGGGCCGGATAGCGAGGCGGTGCCGGATCTGGCACCCCTGCTGGCCGAGCAGCGCAATCTGGAGGCGCAGCAACTCGCCTGCCATCAACGACTAACCGAGCTGGAGCGCCAATTGAGCGAGCTGGATCAGGCCAGAAGTGCCGATCACAAGCAGCTGGTCGTATTGCAGGAGAAGCTGGCAACCCTGCGCCTTGAGCGCGAACGCAACCTCACCCGTCGACAAGGGTTGCACGAGCAGTTCGAAGAGCTGGGGGTGAGGCTGGTTGATCTCGATCAGGCGGTGCTGATCGCCGCAGATCGCGGCAAGCTGCGCCAGGAGATCCAGACCCTGGAGGCGCAAGTAGAGGCGCTTGGCGCCATCAACTTGGCGGCGCTGGAGGAGTATGAAGAGGCGAAAACCCGGTCAACCTATCTCGAAAATCAGTGTCAGGATCTCGAGCAAGCACTGGAAACCTTGAGCCAAGCCATTAAAAGAATTGATAAAGAGACACAAATACGGTTCCGGGACACTTTCGATAAGGTCAACGAAGATTTAAAATCCCTGTTTCCAAAAGTGTTCGGTGGGGGCAGTGCCTGGCTTGAGTTGACCTCCGATGATCTTTTGGAGGCCGGAGTGAGCATCATGGCGAGACCTCCGGGTAAGAAGAATGCTACCATTGCCCTGCTTTCCGGGGGGGAGAAGGCGTTAACCGCGCTTGCGCTGGTTTTTGCCATCTTCAGACTCAACCCAGCACCTTTTTGTCTGCTGGATGAGGTGGATGCACCGCTCGATGAAGTGAACGTCGGTCGTTTCTGTTCTCTTGTCAAAGAGATGTCGAGCACAGTACAGTTCGTTTACATCAGTCATAATAAGGTCTCCATGGAGATGGCTGAGCAGCTGGTTGGCGTCACGATGCAAGAGCCCGGGGTTTCTCGCATTGTGTCGGTCGATATCGGTGAAGCCGTCGCTTTGGCTGAGCAAAACTAGAAAGAGAAGCAGCTAATGCAGGAATTGCGTTACATCTTGGTTGCCCTGGGCGGTATTGCTATTGCGGCATTGCTCATTCACGGGTTGTGGAGCAACAGAAAAAATCGTCAGGCACCGATCAAAGAGAAACCGATTGGACGGATGGACTCCAAGTCGCGGGATCGTGATAACGACGCCTTCGACAGCGATGGCATCGGCCAGGTGCGCGTGGTCAGTGGTGGCCGTCGTGCCGAGCCCAAGCTGCGTAGCGAAGAGAGCCGCCAGCCGGAACTCGCTCGTCGCCCCGCCGTACCCGCCTTTGATGATGAAGATGACGAGGACGATCTGCCGCCGCCCGTAGTGCGCAAGCCTGCTGCCCGTCCGGTTCCGCCGCCTCCTGTCTATGAAGAAGAGGAAGCGTTCGACGAACCGCAGCCCGAGGAGATCGACGAGGCACCTGCCGCACCGGTGCGCAAGCCTGCACAGGTCAATCGTCGTACCCCGGTCTACCGTTCCCGTGCCCAGCGCGAGCCCATGATGCAGTCGCTGGACGACGAGCCGCTGGTCGAGCCCGCCTACGCGACCGCCCCGACCTTCGGTGCCCGTGCCGAGACAGTCCGTACCGCTGACACCGTTCGTGCCGAGCCGGTGCGCGCTCCCGAGCCGGAATATCAGCCGCAGCCCCGTCATGTGGCCCCCGAGCCTGTTTATGAAGAGCCGGTCTATGTGGCACCTGCTCCGGTGGTTGAAGAGCCGCGCATGGCGCCCCAACCGGTCGAGAAGATCTGGCAGGATGTCTATGTCATCAACCTGATGGGCCGTCCGGGTCACGACTTGCAAGGTGCAACCCTGCTCTCGTCCCTGATGGCGCTGGGCTTCAAGTTTGGCGAGATGGATATTTTCCACCGTCACGAAGATCCCAACGGCAAAGGTGAAGTGCTCTTCTCCATGATCAACATGGTCAAGCCGGGCACCTTCAACCCGTACCGGATGGAACAGTTCACCACACCGGGTGTCTCCCTGTTCATGCAACTGCCGCTGCGCAGCAATGCCGCGTTTGCCTTCGAGGACATGCTGCAGGCTGCCGATCAGCTGGCCAGCGATCTCGATGCCATGCTGACAGATATGGATCGCAGCCCGCTGAGCGACGAGACCATTGCCCGTTACCGTCACGAGCTGGCTGCCTACGAGGCCAGTCGCGACTAAATACGCCATGCGGGTCGAGTGAATAAAAAGTGCGGTACCCTGGTACCGCATTTTTGTTTCTACCCCGGCCGGATGTTCAATCACACTTCGAGACTTTTTCATGAGCGACACCCTCTCCCGCCACCGTCAATTGTGTGAACTGCTTACCGAATATGGTCATCAGTACTATGTGCTGGATAACCCCACAGTGCCGGATGCCGAATACGATCGCCTGATGCGCGAACTGATTGCGCTGGAAGCCGAGCATCCCGAGCTGAAAACTCCGGCGTCCCCCAGCGTGCGGGTCGGCGGCCAGCCGCTGACGGCGTTCAGTCAGGTGCGCCACGAGATCCCAATGCTCAGTCTGGATAACGTCTTTAGCAGCGAAGAGCTGCAGGCGTTCGAACAGCGGATGAGCGATCGCCTCAAGCGTGAGGTTCGTTTCACCTTCTGCTGCGAGCCCAAGCTCGATGGTCTGGCGGTGAGCCTGCTCTATGTGGATGGTCAGCTGGTGCAGGCGGCCACCCGGGGTGATGGCGCCACCGGTGAGGAGATCACCGAGAACGTGCGCACCATCAAGGCCATTCCGCTCGCCCTGCGTGGCACCGGCTGGCCTGCCCGGCTTGAGGTGCGTGGCGAAGTCTTTATGCCCAAAGCCGGTTTCGAGGCGATGAACGCCAGGGCATTGGCCGCGGGCGAGAAGGTATTCGTCAACCCGCGCAACGCCGCCGCAGGCAGCCTGCGTCAGCTCGATTCACGCATCACCGCCAGCCGTCCTCTGAGCTTTTATGCCTATGGCGTGGGGGTGGGGGGCGAGCAGTTGGGTGATTCCCACTTTGGTCGCCTTCATCAGCTCAAGGAGTGGGGGCTGCCGCTCAGTCCCGAGGTGAAGCTCAAAGAGGGGGCTGCCGGTTGTCAGGCGTTCCACGACGACGTTCTGGCTCGTCGTGGCGAGCTCCCTTACGAGATCGACGGCGTGGTCTACAAGGTGGATGCCATCGCCCTGCAGGAAGAGCTGGGCTTTGTGGCCCGCGCGCCGCGCTGGGCGACCGCTCACAAGTTCCCGGCTCAGGAGGAGATGACGGAGCTTGAAAATGTCGAGTTTCAGGTCGGCCGCACCGGCGCCGTGACTCCGGTAGCCAAGCTTAAACCGGTGTTTGTCGGCGGCGTCACCGTCTCCAACGCCACCTTGCACAATGCTGACGAGATTGAGCGCCTCGGTGTGATGATCGGCGATACCGTGATCGTGCGTCGGGCCGGTGACGTGATCCCGCAGATCGTCGCCGTGGTGGAGGCGCAGCGCCCAAGCGATGCCCGTGCGATCCTCTTTCCGACCGAGTGTCCGGTCTGTGGCTCTGCGGTCGAGCGGCTGGAAGGGGAGGCGGTTGCCCGCTGCTCCGGTGGCCTGTTCTGCGAGGCGCAGCGCAAGGAGGCGATCAAGCACTTCGCCGCCCGTCGCGCCATGGATGTGGATGGCCTTGGCGACAAGATTGTCGAGCAACTGGTGGACAAGGGACTGGTGAAGACCCCCGCCGATCTGTTCAGCCTCAACGCCATCCAGCTGGCCGGTCTTGAGCGGATGGGGCAAAAATCGGCCCTCAATCTGGTGGCCGCCATCGATGCGGCCCGCAGCACTACCCTGCCGCGCTTCCTGTTTGCCTTGGGGATCCGCGAAGTCGGGGAGGCGACCGCCTTGAACCTCGCCAACCACTTCCTCACCCTGGATGCCCTGCGCGCCGCCTCGGTGGAGCAACTGCTGACGGTGGCCGATGTGGGCGAGGTGGTGGCCAAGCATGTCTACTACTTCCTGCGTCAGCCGCACAACGTGGAGGTGCTTGAGGCCCTGCTGGCCGCCGGTATCCACTGGCCGGCCATCGAGAAGAAAGAGGCTGCACAGCAGCCTTTTGCCGGCAAGACCTTCGTGCTGACCGGTACGCTGACTACTTTGTCGCGCAACGATGCCAAGGCGGCGCTGCAGGCGCTGGGTGCCAAGGTGGCGGGGTCGGTATCTGCCAAGACCGATGTGCTGGTTGCGGGGGAAGCGGCGGGTTCCAAGCTGACCAAGGCGCAGGAGCTCGGCATCACCATCTGGACCGAAGATGAGCTGCAACAGGCGTTGCAGGGCTGAATAGCCCTCGTGAGGCCTGCTAAGCGCAGCACCCGATAAAAGAGAACCCGGCATGGCCGGGTTCTCTTTTTGTTGTAGGGCAGTCACTCACTCGCGCCAGAGGATCTTGTGACGCCATTTGTCGGGCACGGTGAGCTGCCAGCGGGCCAGCTCGCTCTTGCTGAAGACATACTCGCCGCGCAGGGCCGCGCGCGGGGAGAGGGTGCGGGGCAGGGTGCCCGCCAGTATGGTGTTGATCAGGGAAGCGGCTTGCATCCCCTGATCGTGGCCATCCAGCACCAGCCCGCCGATGGCCATACCCTTGCCGACGGTAAACTCCCAAAAGCAGAAAACGGGTACCGGACTGTTGGCACTGGTCCACTCCAGCACCGTCTGTTCGCTCACATGCTTGCCCTGCTCGTCGATGAGCGTGTGGTAGAGGCCGAGGAAGATCGCCTGATAGCCACTCTTCCTGGCGTTGAGCACCGCCTCCTGCCAGAGGCCGTAGTCGCCGATGAGCTGGCTGTTGACCCGGGTTTGGCCGACCCGCAGTTCGGTCTGGGTCTTGAATTCATCCTCGATGGCGGTGAGTGCCACGTTGCTGGAATCAAACAGCACCAGCGCTTTGTCGAGCCTCCCCATCAGCTGGCTCATTTCGTTGATATTGCGTTTGAGCAGCGGCCGCTCCAGCACGCCGGTGATCTTGGGGTGGCCGACAAAGCCCTTGAGGCGCGGGTTCTCGTTCATGCCAAGAAACACCACCGGGGTGCCCAGCGAAGCGATCTCGTTGGCCAGATAGTTGATGGCATTGTCATCGCCCAGCACCACCAGATCCGGTTTGCTCTTGAGATAGAAGGCGATGGCCTGCTGGGCAATGTCGTCAAACTCCTCCCGCGGGTGACGCTTGGTATCCATATAGAAGTGGGAGATCTTGTGTTCCCCCTGCAAACCATTGATCAGCCCTTCGTTGTAGCTTTGGTCCCACAGGTATTCGGGATGGTAGCTGCTGATCACCAGAATGTGGGCGGCCCGTAGCGGCAGGGCGAGGGTGGCAAGCAGTAGCAACAGCAGGGAGGTGCGCATGGGTTATCCCTTGTCGAGCGGAAGAGTGTACTTACTCAGTATGGGTGGTTTTGGTTGACGCTGTCATCTCGAAACCGGTGTGGTGGGGGGCGATTTTTTTTCGGCTGGGCGGATCGGACGCCAGCCCGCACCACGCTTGAGATTGGATTTGATTGGGGCTTTTTATGGTTGGTCGTGAACTGTCCCGCTCGCTGAAAAACCTGTTCTGGATCAAGAAATGAGGCTGCGCTTTGGTGCCTAATAGACACCACATATAGGGATGCATTCGTTTTTAATCCCTATATGTTGTGTTATTAAGCTGTGTATAAGCTGTTCCCTTCCTATCTTCAGCCCAGGCTTGTCAAGCCTCGGCTGAATTTATTTGCGTCCAGGACGAGATGCCGGGAGGGGGGCCCAACAAGGGTGAGCCAGAGGCAAATGCCTGGCCTTTTAACGGGGAAAATCCATGAAACCGGTTGTGATCAAACGTGACGGATGTCGCGCACCATTCAATGCCCAGCTGATTGCAGAGGCGGTCAGCCGAGCGGCGGAAGCGGTCAATCAGGCCAATCCGGCGCTGGCACTGCGTATTTCAAGCGCGGTCAGCCAGGAGCTGGAAGGGCGTGGTGAAGTTGATATCCACGAGATCCAGAACCGGGTTGAAAACCACCTGATGGCTTCCGACGACAAGGCCATCGCCCGTGCCTATATCGAATATCGCCACGATCGGGATCAGGCCCGCGAGGCGCGCGGCCGTCTGGCGCAGGAGATCCGCGGTCTGGTCGAGCAGACCAACGCCGCCCTGCTCAACGAGAACGCCAACAAAGACTCCAAGGTGATCCCGACCCAGCGCGACCTGCTGGCCGGTATTGTCGCCAAGCACTATGCCACCAGCCACATGCTGCCCCGTGATGTGGTTCAGGCTCACGAGAGCGGTGATCTGCACTTCCACGATCTCGACTACTCCCCCTTCTTCCCGATGTTCAACTGCATGTTGATCGATCTGAAAGGGATGCTGACCCACGGCTTCAAGATGGGCAATGCGGAGATCGATACCCCGAAATCGATCAGCACTGCCACGGCCGTGACCGCCCAGATCATCGCCCAGGTGGCGAGCCACATCTATGGCGGCACCACCATCAACCGCATTGATGAGGTGCTGGCCCCCTATGTGACCATCAGCTGGCAGAAGCACCGTGAAGTGGCCGAAGAGTGGGGCATTGCCGATGTGGAAGCCTACGCCATGGCTCGCACCGAGAAAGAGTGTTACGACGCCTTCCAGTCGCTGGAGTACGAAGTCAACACCCTGCACACAGCGAACGGTCAGACGCCGTTTGTTACCTTCGGCTTTGGCTTGGGGGACAGCTGGGAGTCGCGGATGATCCAGCGCGCCATCCTCAGCAATCGCATCGCTGGCCTTGGCAAGAACAAGAAGACCGCCGTGTTCCCGAAACTGGTGTTCGCCATCAAGGATGGCCTCAACCACAAGCAGGGCGATCCCAACTACGACATCAAGCAACTGGCGCTGGAGTGTGCCTCCAAGCGGATGTATCCGGACATCCTCAACTACGACCAGGTGGTGAAGGTGACCGGCTCCTTCAAGACCCCCATGGGTTGCCGCTCCTTCCTCGGTGCCTACGAGGAGAATGGCGAGCTGATCCACGAAGGTCGCAACAACCTGGGTGTGGTGAGCCTCAACCTGCCGCGCATCGCGCTGAAATCCCGTGATGAAGCGGACTTCTGGGATCGTCTGGATGCCTCCCTGCGGGTCGCCAAGAAGGCGCTGATGTACCGCATCAGCCGTCTGGACGGGGTGAAAGCGCGGGTTGCGCCGATCCTCTATATGGAAGGGGCCTGCGGCGTGCGGCTGAAGGCGGACGACAACGTCAGCGAGATCTTCAAGAACGGACGCGCCTCCATTTCGCTCGGCTATATCGGGGTTCACGAGACTATCAACGCCCTGTTTGGGGACAAGGTACACCTGTTTGACAGCGCCGAGCTGCAGCAGAAGGCCATCGCCATCATCGCCCGCCTCAAGGCGGCCATCGACGAGTGGAAGGATGAGACTGGCTACGGCTTCAGCCTCTACTCCACCCCGAGCGAGAACCTCTGCACCCGTTTCTGCCGCATCGATGCCAAGGAGTTTGGCGTGGTATCCGGCGTGACCGACAAGGGCTACTACACCAACAGCTTCCACCTCGACGTGGAGAAGCAGGTCAATCCGTACGACAAGCTGGACTTCGAGGCGCCCTATCCGCCCATCGCCAGCGGCGGCTTCATCTGCTACGGCGAGTACCCCAATATCCAGCACAACCTGGAAGCGCTGGAAAACGTCTGGGATTACAGCTATGACAAGGTGCCCTACTACGGTACCAACACGCCCATCGACGAGTGCTACGACTGCGGCTTTACCGGCGAGTTCGAGTGCACCTCCAAGGGCTTCACCTGCCCGCGCTGCGGCAACCACGACCCCGCCAAGGTGTCGGTGACCCGCCGTGTCTGCGGCTACCTCGGCAGCCCGGATGCGCGCCCCTTCAATGCGGGCAAGCAGGAAGAAGTGAAGCGCCGCGTCAAACATATGTAAGCGCACAAGCGATGAAGAGCTGGCCCCTGACTCAAGGGGCCATTTTCATTGGAGGGCGGCAGTCATGCCGTATTCCCGTGAACGAGGCAGGAAACAAGCGATGCACTACCACCAATACTATCCGGTCGATGTGATCAACGGCCCCGGCACCCGCGCCACCCTGTTTGTCTCCGGTTGTGAGCACCAGTGCCCGGGTTGCTACAACCAGAGCACCTGGCGGCTCGATGGCGGCAAGCCATTCGATCAGGCGATGAGCGATCGCATCATTAGCGACCTCAACGACAGCCGCATCAAACGGCGAGGTCTGTCGCTCTCCGGCGGCGATCCGCTCCACCCGGCCAACGTGCCCCACGTGCTGGCACTGGTGAAACGGGTACGGGCCGAGTGCCCCGGCAAGGATATCTGGTGCTGGACCGGTTACCTGCTCGGCGAGCTCTCCGTTGCCCAGCGCGAGCTGGTTGCCCTGCTGGATGTGCTGGTGGATGGCAAGTTTGAAAAAGAGCTGGCAGACCCGGGCCTGCAGTGGCGTGGCAGCAGCAATCAGCAGATCCACGACCTCAATGCCTCGCATGATGCGGGTGAGCGAATTCCCTGTCTGGTTTGCAGTTGAAGCCTGGGATGTTTATGGTTAGCCCATTCCAATCCTGACGACATTCATGAAGAGGAGAGCCAAGATGAACAATCTGCTCAAGATCCTGCTGGCCATTCTCCTGCCCCCGGTGTGTAATGCCAGTCAGTTAAGCCTGACTGGCATTGTTTTTATTGACTTTTTTCAAACTCTACTTCTGTGGCCTTGGCTTAACGCCGCGGGGGTAACTTCGCTCCCTTCGTTCCGGCAATACAAACTGCCCCGCCTGTTTCTCCAGCTCCGCCACCCGCGTCGGGATAGTCCCCGGGGACATGTACGGCATGCAGCTCAGTTCATGGATGAGGTACACCGATGCCATGTGAAAACTCCGCTGACTCGCCGTGTACCCCTTCAGGCTCGCCGCCATCTTCACCATCTGGCTGCGTAGCAGGTTGTACACCAGCAGCACGCCCCACAATTCTTGCCGTATTCCCGCCGCCTTCTTGCTGCGTCGGGTCAGTCGGTGTTGTTGCAGACAGTGCTTCATCTCCCGATAACCCAGTTCGATTTCCCAGCGATGGCTGTAGAGCTCGATGATGCCAGCCCCCGGAAAGCGCATTGGGTCAACCATCGAGGTCAGCACTTGGCGCTCCTTGCCGTTGATGTTGTGGGCCAGCAAACGGGCCTCCACCGTGTCCGGCAGCAGCCAGTGACGCTCGCCCCCCGCGGTTTGCCAGGCGTGGAGCAGGCCACGCGAATAGAACCCCTTGTCGAACAGGGTCAGCGAGTGGTCTGACGTGTGCGCGATAAGCTGCTCGGCCAGCACCATCTCGTTGACGGCGCAGCTATCCATGACCGCTTGAACAAGCGGGTGACTGGTGATCTCTATCTGACAGAGCATGCGCACCTGCGGATATGCGGTCTCGCCATGCTGGGTGCCGGGTTTGGCAAAGGCAGCGGCATTGTCCGGAGTATCGGGCGTGCGCCACATCACGCCATCGACAGCGAGCAGTTGCAGCCCGGCTCAACCGGGGTGATTGGCCTGTTGGTGCCAGAGCGGCGATCTCGTGAAACAGCTGCTCGATGCTCTTGTCCCCGAGCATTTGGTGGGCTTGCAGGAAGGCGCTGGGGGCAACAAAGGGGCGGTCATCGGCAACAGGATATCGAGCTGATTGACCAGCTGGATCATGGGAACGTTGCGGAAGATGGCCATGCCGATGATGGCCCAGACCAGACGCTCCATGGGCATGCGGCGACGGCGCAGGGTCACGACATCCTCTTCGGCGAGCAGAGTTGTGATGAGCTCGGGGGAAATGAGGTCGGAGAGTGACTCAAACTGAGCGGGATTGCTGGCGTGGAGGAAGTCGAGAGCCTGTACGATACGCATAAAAAATCCGAAACCAATCAACAGGTTTCGGATTTTTACACATCAGGAGGATCGTCAATGGATCCTTAACTGATCGATATTAGGGCACGAGGCCGGTTTGGTCAATCAGTCAGATGTGATTACTGGAGTACCAGCACCATCAGCAGGCCGACGGTAATGGCAGATACCAGGAAGGCAAAGCCATAGAACACATAGTGGTGCAGCTTGGTGGTGTGGATCCCCAGATCGTGCAGACCGTGGTAGATACGGTGCATGCCGTGCCAGATTGGCAGGGCGATGATCACCAGCAGGATGCAGGCACCCCACCAGGAGCTGGCGAACGCGTGCACGCGGTCATAGCTCATGGCTTCCACGTCCATGATACCCATGGGTACCAGCAGACCGGTGATGAGGACAATGACCGGCAGCAGCATGGCAACGACCATGCCACCCGCACCAAACAGACCCCAGTAAATTGGTTCGTCAGAACGTCTCATTGATTTCTCCTCAGGCCACGATGATCAGGACAAGCAGGGACACCACCGCCAGCGCCACATACTGGGCGAGAACGATCGGCTTCTCCGGTACCAGGTCTTCACCACGGAAGATACGCATGGCTTTCGGCGCCAGGGCGAACCAGGTTTTGGCATGGAACAGGCACGCCGCCAGTGCGATGACATGGAACAGGATGGCGATCGGGCTTTGCAGGGATTCCAGCCAGCCGTTGAACGCTTCCTGACCCTGAACCAGACGCATCAGACCCCACATCAGCACAACGGCGTAGATGGAGACGAAGATACTGGTGCCTTCACGGATCATGTAACCGGTGTAGAAGGCATTCTTCAGCCACCAGTCTTTCTTCATTTCGCGGACGTAAGGCTTACGTTTGCTATTGGTGTTGTTCATGGTCTCATTCCTGATCTCAATCTGGCTTGAACATGGCGATCATGTAGTCCTTGGCGCTCTCGACCTTGCCAAGCTGGATGGCTGCGGCCGGATCCACGCCTTTCGGGCACACTTCGGAGCAATAGCCCACGAAGGTACAACCCCAGACACCTTCGTCCTGGCTGATGATCTTCATCCGCTCTTTGGACGCGCTGTCGCGGTTGTCGGCGTTGTAGCGATAGGCCAGAGCCAGTGCCGCCGGACCGGTGAACTTCTTGTTGATGCCATACTGCGGGCAGGCTGCGTAGCAGAGACCACAGTTGATGCACATGGAGAACTGGTGATACTTCGCCATGTCAGCCGGAGTCTGGGTGTACTCGCCATCGCACAGGCTGCGCGGTTCGCTCGGGATGATGTAGGGCTTGATGCTCTCCAGCTTCTCGATGAAATCGGACATATCGACGACCAGGTCACGCTCAATCGGGAAGTTGTTGAGCGGTTCAATGGTCATCTTGCCTGGCAGATAGTCACGCAGGAAGGTTTTGCAACCCAGCTTGGGTACGCCATTGACCATCATGCCGCAGGAGCCGCAGATCGCCATCCGGCAGGACCAGCGGAAGCTCAGGGTAGAGTCCAGGTGATCCTTGATGTACTGCAGCGCATCCAGCAGGGACATCTCTTTGAGGTAAGGCACCTGGAAGGTTTGCATCCAAGGCTCGTTGTCCTGCTCCGGACGGTAGCGCAGGATTTCAATTTCGATCATCTCAGCCATTCTTCTTAGCCTCGTCTTGTTTCTCACCCTCGGAACCGTACACACGTTTTGCCGGTTGGGATTTAGTGATCTTCACATCGGAGTAATCGATGGTCGGGGCCCCTTCCGGTGCATAGAAGGAGAGAGTGTGCTTGAGGAAGTTCACGTCATCACGCTCCTCATAACCGTCCAGACGCTGGTGGGAACCACGAGACTCTTTACGGTTGATGGCGGAGTGAGCCATGGCTTCGGCCACGTCCAGCATGTAGCCCAGTTCGATGGCGTACAGCAGATCGGTGTTGAAGACAGAGGACTTGTCGTTGATCTTGATCTTCTTGTAACGGGCTTTCAGCTCGTTGATCTTGTCGATGGTGCCCTGCATCAGCTCTTCGGTACGATAGATACCAACGCCAGCTTCCATGGACATGCCCAGTTCGTTGCGGATGTCGGCCGGGTTTTCGGTCCCGTCGATATCCATCAGCGAGAGGTGCTGCTTGATCAACTGCTCGGCCTTGGCGACCAGCGCTTCGGTGTTGCCGTGCTGCTGGGTTGCAGCGAATTCGGCTGCCTGTTCACCAGCCACCTTGCCGAATACCACGATCTCGGACAGGGAGTTGGAACCCAGACGGTTGGCACCGTGCAGGCCGACGGAGGCACACTCGCCAGCGGCGTAGAGGCCTGGCATGCGGGTTGCGCACTTGCCGTCAGTTTCGATACCACCCATGGTGTAGTGGGCAGTCGGACGTACCGGGATCGGCTCCTTGACCGGATCCACACCCACGTAGGCCTTGGCCAGTTCGCAGATGAAAGGCAGACGCTCTTTCAGGTACTTCTCGCCGAGGTGGCGCAGGTCGAGGTGAACCACGTCGCCCATCGGGCCCTGGATCACGCGGCCTTTCTGCTGTTCTTGCCAGAATGCCTGGGAGAGACGGTCACGGGGACCCAGCTCCATGTGTTTGTTCTTCGGCTGGCCAACCGGGGTTTCCGGGCCCAGGCCGTAGTCTTGCAGGTAGCGGTAGCCATCCTTGTTCAGCAGGATGCCACCCTCACCACGACAACCTTCGGTCATCAGGATGCCGGTGCCCGGCAGACCGGTCGGGTGATACTGGACGAACTCCATATCACGCAGCGGTACGCCGTGACGGTAGGCCAGCGCCATGCCGTCACCGGTGACGATGCCACCGTTGGTGTTGTAGCGGTAAACACGACCGGCACCGCCAGTCGCCAGCACCACGGATTTGGCCTGGATAAAGCGGGTGATACCGTTCTGGATATCAAAGGTCAGTACGCCCTGAACGCGACCATCTTCCACGATCAGATCCAGACAGAAGTGCTCATCGTAGCGCTTGATGGTCGGATACTTGATGGAGGTCTGGAACAGGGTGTGCAGAATGTGGAAACCGGATTTATCTGCGGCGAACCAGGTGCGCGGGATCTTCATCCCGCCGAAACGGCGGACGTTGGCCTTGCCATCCGGCTTGCGGCTCCAGGGGCAACCCCAGTGCTCCAGCTGGATCATTTCGTTGGTGGCGTTGTTGACGAAGTATTCGACTACGTCCTGCTCACACAACCAGTCACCACCGGAGACGGTGTCATTGAAGTGGTTTTCGAGGGAGTCGTCATCACGCACGACGCCTGCGGCGCCACCTTCGGCGGCCACTGTATGGCTGCGCATCGGATAGACCTTGGAAATCAGGGCGATTTCCAGCTCCGGGTGGGCTTCTGCAATGGCGATTGCGGCACGCAGGCCACCACCACCGGCACCGATGATGGCAACATCGGTCTTGATAATATCCACATCTGCCTCCTTAGGGATAGATTTGCTGGGCACGATTTTGCTCTATGAAAAAAATTCAGGCTTGATGCAAGTCAAACTGCTAGGTTTTATTCCATTTTTATTGGTTATTTTTCTATAAAACACCCAAATCCCTGGATGAAAATGTCGTTATTATCGCCATTTTTTGGTGTTACTGAGCAGTTGAACACCTTGCTACGCATACTTTAACTTCTGGATTGTACGTAGTTTTCTTTCAATAAAATGCGAATCACCTCTCTTTTTAGGTACTCACGAAAAAAATTTTAAGTTTTTTATTGTAATTTTTTAATGAGAATTATTGGCATTTATTCATTTAGATAAAAATAAATAATCCGAATTGCGGCGACCGCTACGGAGGTGATTGGATAAATCCAGATGAATCACAAGGATTTCAGGGCCGGAGATTTGGCGGGTAATATGAGATTAATCACTGAAAATTAAGCGCTATTTAGAAAAATAAAAGGGGCCTGTACGGCCCCTTTTACTCATGCTCAAATGCGGAACATGCCGACCTGATTGCTCAGTTCACCCGAAATATTTTTAAGTTGTTCAGAGAGATGGCGCGAACTGTCTGCATCCACTGCCAGTTCGTCCGAGACATCTTTGACCGCCTGAATGTTGCGGCTTACCTCGTCGGTGACGGCCCGCTGCTCTTCGGCTGCGCTGGAGATCTGGGTCGCCATGTCGGAGATCTGGTTGATCGAGGTGGTGATCTGCTCCAGCGCATGGGTGGCGTTGTTGGCGTCATCCACGCTGTTCTGGGCCAACTGCTGGCCTTCGTGCATGGTGCTGACCGCACCCTGGGTATTGCGCTGCAGGGTTTCGATCATGCTGCGGATCTCGACAGTCGAGCTGTGGGTGCGCTGTGACAAGACGCGCACCTCGTCGGCCACCACCGCGAAACCACGGCCCTGTTCACCGGCACGCGCCGCTTCGATGGCGGCGTTGAGCGCCAGCAGGTTGGTCTGCTCGGCGATGCCCTGAATGGTGGAGAGGATGGTGTTGATCTCCTGGGCGTTCTTCTCCAGTTCCTGAATGATGTTGGAGGCCTGCTCCACCTGGGTGGCGAGATCGGTAATGGAGCGCTGGTTGCGGGCGATCACCTGTTTGCCATGCTCGCAACTGCTGGAGGAGCTGCGGGCCGCTTCGGCGGTCTGCTCGGCGTTGCTGGCCACCTCGATCGCGGTGGCGGACATCTCGTGCACCGCAGTGGCGATCTGGGAGATCTCGTTTTGCTGGCGTGCCAGCCCCTGATTGGCCTTCTCCGCCATGCTGTGGGAGGACTTGGCCTGCTGGTTGAGTTGGCCGGAGGAGTTGGAGATATCCTGCACCATCACATGGATGCGGTCGATGAAGGTGTTGACGTGCTTGGCAACCGCGCCCACTTCATCTTCTCGCTCGATCTTGATGCGGCGGGTCAAATCGCCGTTGCCACGGGAGAGATCGGCAATCGCCTCGCCCAGGGTTTTCAGGGGGGCCAGCGAGCCGTTGATGGCAACATAGGAGAAGCCAGCCACGATCAGTATGGTGATGAGCCCCTGAATGAGGGAGGAGGTGACCATGCTGCGTACCGACTGGTAGGCGGTTTCGTCATCCACCATCATGCCGTAATACCAGTTGGTATTAGGGATCGCGTTGAAGTCAAAGACCTCTTTCTTGCCGCTGATCATTAGCTCGTTGATCATGCCGTCATGGGCGATCTGGTTGATATAGGATGCGGTCAACTCAGGGGCCAGCGCAGTTGCGGGTTTCAGGCTCATGGATGCATCGGGGTGCGCGATGATGGTGCCGTTGCTGTCGACCAGCATGGCGTAAGTGCCCTCGGTGGTAACCGCCAGAATGTCCGAGATAAGGGCGCTGATAGAGACGTCTCCGGCGATGACCCCTTGGGTGTTGCCACGCTGGAACGGCTCGGCGATGGTGACGATCAGTTGGCCGGTGGAGATATCGGCATAGGGCGCGGTGATGACCAGCTTGCCTGCTGCCATCGCATCCTTGTACCAGGGACGTTGACGGGGATCATAACCGGCAGGCAGGTTGGTGGGTTTACTCTGGATCATCTTGCCGTCTGCGGTGCCGGCATAGACCAGGTCGAAGCCACCTGCATTCATGGATTGGGCCAGATGACTGATGGGCTCATCTTCTTTGGTAAAAGCCTCCTTGGTGGTACTGACCATGCTTACCCTGGAGTCGACCCAGCGAGAGATCCCCTTGACGTTGGCCATCGAGCTTTCGTCAATGGTATTCCAGATCAAACGCTGTGTTTCACTGCGCAGTTGTGAGGTGTTGTACCAGACCTGCAGGCCGGTGATCACCAGAATGATGATACCTATAGCCAGGACCAGCTTGTTTTTAATGGATAAGTTCATAATTACATCCTTGTGAGCGTCAGTCTGAGTGTTGGAAACTAATTATTGTTATGAGCCTGTACTTATCGGCCGAAATTGAACTCTTTGTATCCCGGTCAGCTATTTAAAGTTAGTGCCTAAATCAGTGGTTATCCATATGTGTATCGCACCCTTATGGCGCCAGAAAACGATCTGGCCGATTGGTAAAGATTCCATCGACCCCCATGCTGGCGAGTGTTTCATAATCCTCTGGGTAATCAACGGTATAAACCAGCACCCTTAACCCGCGTCGATGGGCATCTTCAACCAGCATCGGGTCAACGAAATCCACATCGCAGTTGAGTGACCAGGCCCCCAGATCGTCGGCAAACTGCGCCAGGTTGAGCGGTAGATTGGCGGTCAGGGCACCGAGCCGGATATCGGGCCGCAAGGCGGCAAAGCGGGCCAGCTCCGGGTGATGGAAGGAAGAAACCACCCACTGCTCGGGGGTAAAGCCAAGCTCGGCTTCTGCCCGTCGGGTCAGGGTTGCCACCGCGTCGGCGGTATGGGCGCCCTTGAGCTCGATATGCAGCTCGCAGCGTCCGGCGATGATCTCCATCACCTGCCACAGGGTCGGGATCTGCTCTCCCTCACCGGCATCGAGCTGCTCGAGATAGGAGCGCGATTGCTCGGTTAACACTCCCTTGCCGTTGGTGCAGCGCTCCAGCCGCCGGTCGTGAAAGACCCACAACTCGCCATCGGCCGCCTGTACGTCGATCTCGATGGCTGGCGCACCCAGCTCCAGCGCTTTGGCCATCGCCTTGAGGGTGTTTTCCGGTGCCAGACCGCTGGCGCCACGGTGGGCAATAATCTGCATATTCTGCTCCTTTTACCTCGCGGGTCAGCCGCGGCTCAGGTGAATGTCGATCTGTTGATGGGGCAGGGTAAGTCCCTGCTGCTGCATCTTCTCCAGCACTAGCGAGTGAACCTCGTGGGTGATGGGCATCCGGTGATCCATGTTGTTGACGTAGAGGCGGATCTCGTAGATCAGCGCCGAGTCGGTAAATTCAATCAGGAACACCTCGGGCGTCGGCGTCTCCAGCACCAGGGTCGATGCCTGGATGGACTCTTCCAGAATGCGCTGTACCAGTTTCGGATCCCGGGTCAGGCCGATGCGGATCCGCAGTTTGACCCGGGTGATGGCGTCGGAGAGCGACCAGTTGATGAACTGCTCGGTGATGAAGGCCTTGTTGGGCACGATGATCTCCTTGCGGTCCCAATCCACGATAGTCGTCGCCCGGGTTTTTATCTTGGTGACCGTGCCGGTGAGATCGCGGATGGTGACGGTATCACCGAGCCGGATCGGCTTTTCAAACAGGATGATGAGGCCGGAGACAAAGTTGGCGAAGATCTCCTGCAGACCGAAACCCAGCCCCACCGAGAGGGCGGCGACCAGCCACTGGGTCTTCGACCAGTCGATGCCAAGCATGGAGAAGCCGGTGAGGGCGCCGATCAGGATCACCAGATACTTGCTGGTGGTAGTGAGGGCAAAACCGGTACCCGGGGAGAGGCTCAGATGCTGCAGCAGGGTCAGCTCCATTAGCCCCGGCAGATTGCGGGCTGTCACCACGGTCAGGATAAAGACGAAGGCGGTCAGCATCAGATCCTGCAAGGTGATCGCAGAGAGCTGCTCGATGCCACCAATCTTGCTGCTCACCTGCCACACCTCGATATTGCTGAGGAAGCTGAAGGCGGAGTTGAGATCCGACCATTGCACCACCACCAGCATGGTGAAGCCCAGCATCAGCAGGGTGCGCACCAGCCCCAGCGACTGGGCGCTGATGGTATCGAGATCCAGCTCGGTCTCTTCCACCACATCGGGGATCTCCGAACTCAGCTCCTCCTGATTGTCGTCACGACCACGCTGGGCCAGGATCTCGGCCCGCTTACTCTTGGCGCGCTCGAAGGCGAGGCGGCGGCGCTGGATCAGCATCCAGCGTCTGGCCAGATAGTAGACCAGCAGGCAACCCAGCCCCATCAGCAGGCTCAGCTCCAGCTGGCGCAGCAGGATGCGCGAGGTGTAGAAGTAGCCAAACAGGGCACCGATCACCGCCAGCAGTGGTGCCAGCATCAGGCTGTTCCAGATGAAGTGGTGCAGCAGGTGGGGCTTGGTCATGTCGCTCTGGCCCCAGGTGAGCGGTAGTCGCTCTCGGTTGAGGCGGGCAAAAAAGAGCAGCAGCCAGAGGGCGCCGATCATGAAGGCCATCCGGCCGAGGGAGTCGTAGAAGGCGTGCTCCTGATAGCTGTTGGCCATCCCCTGCACAAAGAAACTCGGGATCAGCA
The DNA here is from genome assembly GCF_001921245.1 of Aeromonas sp. YN13HZO-058. Lineage (NCBI taxonomy): Bacteria > Pseudomonadati > Pseudomonadota > Gammaproteobacteria > Aeromonadales > Aeromonadaceae > Aeromonas > Aeromonas sp. YN13HZO-058. The sequence continues at coordinate 70,907 of NZ_MQSY01000069.1, forward strand.
CCAGCAGCAGGGTGCGAAACTGGTTCCAAACCTGCTGCACCCGTTCTCTCGGCCAGCGGAAGTGGTGGATCAGGATCCCTTTCTCCAGGGTCAGATGGCGGGCCATCACCAGCGCCAGCAACAGAAACCAGATCTCGCCAAGGCCACGCGCCACCGCCACCGCAAACGGGTATTGCCAGGCCCCTTCGAGCAGGCCGCGCACCATCAGCACCATGGCGGGCAAGGGGAGCGAGGCGAGCAGGGAGCGCAGCAGCAAGCGGCTGGTGAGGCTGAATTTGTCCTGGGTCACCTTGCCGATCCGCGGCGCAATATGGTCGCAATACTGGTTCAGGTGACGGGCCAGTTTGAACCAGCTCCAGGCCAGCACCAGCAGACCAATGCCAGCCAGAGTGAGGCTCAGCGGGTTGTTCTCGGCGATGGCATAGGGCAGTTGCAGCCAGTTGTCCGGGTTGAAGGCCAGCGTCAGCGCGGCAGGAATGCCGAGCATCACCTGTGGGGTAAAAGGGCGCACATCCGGCATCCAGAACAGGTGGCTGGCGCTTATTTCACGGATCTCGTCGATCTTGCTGTTCTGGCGGCTGTAGAGCAGCTTGAGACGGGTCTGCTCCTGGATCAGGGTATCGGAGGCGTCATTGAGCCGGGTCAGCAGCTGGCGCCGGGCCTTGAGCAGGTTGTCGAGCACCGACAATTGCGGGCGATCCAGCGTCACCTCCTCTTCTGCCAGCAGCTTGTCGCGCAACTGGCGAGTATCCTTGAGGCCATCCTGCTCGCTCTCGTACTGGTACTTGGCCATGCGGGCGTTGACGATGGCGGACTCCAGCTTGTCGAGAGGGAACAGGGGGGGCAGATCGGAAAGTTTGCTGCGTAGGTTTTCGCCATAGGCGTTGCTGATCTGCAGCCACTCCAGCTGTTCGCGCACCGAGTTGACCAGCTCATTCAGTTCAAACAGATTCTTGTCGACACTGCGCTGCTCGTCCTGCACCCGCTCAATCTGATCCTCCAGCGTGCCGAGCTGGATCGAGAGCGCCTGATTCTGCTGTTGCTGTTCCAGCAGCAGCGGCATGTCGGTGGTGAGCTGTTTGCGCAGCCGCTCGCTCTCCTCCAGCGCCTGCTCGGTCTTCTCCCGCCGCAGCTGGTTCTGCTGGGTCAGCAGGCTGGCTTGCCACTCATCCTCATCGGCGATGGCCAGATTGAGCTCCTGCAGTTTCAGTTTGCCGAGATCGTTGCGCTGCTGGGCCGAGAGCTGCTCCAGCTCCAGCATCTGGATCCGGTCGGACAGACTCTGCTCCTTCATTCTGGTCAGCAGCAGCTGGGCCTCCTGCTGGCGATCCGATTCGCTGCTGAAGCTCAGCCGCTCCAGCTGGCTGCGGGTCAGTTGCAGCTGTTTGCGCAGATCATCCACCCGCAGGTGATACTCTTGCCCGGTGCTTTCCAGCTGGTTGAGGTTGTCCATCACCCCCTGCCGCTCCTTGCGCAGGTTGAGCTGGCGGTTGCTGCTCAGGCCAATGGCCTGACGCAGCGCCTCCTCCTTGAGGCTCGTCAGCTGCGGGCGATCGGCGGGCTGATAGTTGTGCAGGCTCTCCTTGAGGCGCGCTGACTCCTTGGGGTAATCGATGAGGATCTGCTGATAGGCCTTGCTCTGCTCCCGGTAGCGCTCGGCCTCTCTGGCAAATTGCAGCGCCTGCTGGTAGCTCTCCCGCAGCTTCTGGTTTTCCGGGGTGTCGCTCTTGGGCACGCTCTGTAGCAACGCTTCGATTTGGTCAATGGCATCATCGGCGCGCACGGCTGGCGGCAACAAGATAAGGGAGAGCAGCAAGAGGGTGAGCAGGCGTTGCAACATGAGGCTCGTTTCCGTTCAGAAGAGGTGGCCCTAGCCTAAAACAGGGCAGGGAGGCGGGTAAAGCAGTCCATATTAATGAGTCATAACACAAATAACAGGAAGTCATGCTGCCGTTTCGCTATGATCCGGCCGCTCTCTCTCCACCGGGTTGAATATGTCAGCTGTTGATCTGGGCACAGCCCCGCTATCTCGCCTTTTCTGGCGTTACGTAACCCCGACCGTGGCCGCCATGCTGATCACCGGCATCTATGTCACCATCGATGGCATCTTCGTTGGCCATGTGCTGGGTCAGGATGGCATGGCTGGTCTGATGTTGGCCTACCCCATCTGCGCCGTGCTCTATGCTGTGGGGGCGCTGATCGGCATGGGGGCTTCATCGCTGGTCTCCTTCTATCTGGGGCAGGGCAATCCGGCCAAAGCCCGCCATATTGTCGGCAATGCGCTGGTGATGGTGTTGCTGGCCTCGGCGTTACTCAGTTTTCTCGGGATCCGCTATGGCGAGCCGATGCTGGCCTGGATGGGGGCGGAGGGGGAGATCTTCACTGCCGGGCTCGCCTACCTGCAGGCTTACGCCTGGCTCGGCGTCTTTGCTGTGCTGTCGATGGCGTTCAGCTCGCTGCTGCGCAACGATGGCCGCCCCGGCTTTGTCACCATCATCATGGTGGTCGGGGGGCTGCTCAATGTGCTGCTCGACTATCTGCTGATGGTGGTGTTCCCGTTCGGGCTGGCCGGGGTGGCGACGGCCACCATGCTCTCCCAGGCGGTGACGGGCCTCGCCTGCCTGTGGCACTTCTTCACGCCGCGCAGTCAGCTGCGGATCAGCTGGGATACCCTGCGCCCCGATCTGCGGCTGATGGGGGAGACGGTGCGCCTCGGGGTATCGAGTTTTCTGATGTACCTCTATCTGTCGGTGGTGCTGGCGCTGCACAACAAGGCGTTGCTGGCGGTGGGTACGTCGCTGCATGTGGCCGCCTACGGGGTGATCAGCTACACCGAAGCCTTCTTCTATCTGGTGTTCGAGGGGATCGCCATGGGTATCCAGCCCATCGCCAGCTTCAACGCGGGTGCCGGTCACTGGCAGCGGGTGCTGCGGGTGCGCAACCTGGCGCTCGGGGTGACGCTGGGGATCGCCCTGTGCGCCATGATCCCGCTCTATCTGTGGCCGGAGGCGGCGGTCTATCTGTTTGCCGGTGACAACGCCACCCTGCTGCCGGTGGCGAGTCTCGGGATCTGGCTCTACTTCTGGGGGCTGCCGATGGAAGGTTTGCTGCTGGTAGGGGCCACCTACTTCCAGGCCATCAATCGGGCCCGCATCGCCTCCCTGCTTACCGGCGGCAAGCTGGTGCTGATCGGCGGTTTCTTGTGGGGATTCTCGACCTTGTGGGGCGTGCCCGGGGTCTGGCTGGCATTGCCAACCTGCAGCTCCTTGTTGGTGCTGGTGATGTGGCGGGCGATGCGTCGGGAGTCCGGTGCCCACGCGCAGGCATGACAGGCAATCAGGTTCGACGTGCAGATAGCAGACAGGCAGCCATGGGCTACCTGTTTTGTTAACGGGCTTTTTATTCGAGAATTTTTTGTTAACGGGCTTTGCCGATTCAGGGCTTGAAGGCACCGATAAAGATGGCGGGATCGACCCGGGTGTCGTTGAGGCTGACGTTCCAGTGCATATGGGGGCCGGTGGCGCGACCGGTCGAACCGACTCGCCCGACGATGCCGCCGCGCGGTAGGCTTTGACCCAGCTTCACATCGATCTTCGACATGTGGCAGAACATGCTGATGAGCCCCTGACCGTGGTCGACAAAGACGGTGTTACCGTTGAAGAAGTAGTCGCCGATCAGGATCACCTTGCCAGCGGCGGGGGACTTGATCGGGGTGCCGGCGCCCACGGCGAAGTCGAGGCCGGAGTGGGGGTTGCGTTCCTCGTCATTGAAGAAGCGACGCAGGCCAAACGGGCTGGAGAGGGGGCCGTTGACCGGCTTGTCGAACATCAGGTTGCTCGGCTGGTGGGGGCTGAAGGTCTGGTAAGCCCGGGTCTGCTCCGCCAGCTCGCGGTTGATGCGGGTCATATCCTCGGCGAGCGGATTGACCTGACGGCTGTTCTTGAGCTTGATGTGCTGCTCGCGGTAGTGCTTGGGGGTGACGGTGAAGCCGAGAGTACGGCCATCACCTGTGGTCAGTTGCTGGGTACCGGGCGTGCTTTTCAGTGAGAGGCCGACGATAGCGATCCACTGGTTGTCTTCACGTACCACCAGCACAGGCTTGTCGTGATAGCGAGCCGTGGGCGCGGTTGATTGCGCGCCAAGAGGGATCACCGCAACGCCACCCGGCACCGGATGGTTGAGCAGGCGACTGATAAAACCTTCGGCCAGGGCTGACTGGCTGGCCAGTAACAACAACAGACAACAAACAACTCTCATGACGATACCACGCGATGTTAAAACGCCCGGGATGGCGGGATGACAACCCCCTGTCCGGCATTCGTCGATCACTAAAGGGTGACCACGGCACGCTGGCCACGATAGTGGCTGCTGGGGGAGGGGGCAGATTGTGCCTCGTTATGGTCTGGGCAGCCAGAGGTGGGGCGTGGCTGATGCCCTTTTTGTGCATCGCTGCGTCAGGTTTTATGTCGTGACGGGACTGCATCGCCATTGAGTCGCCCCCGCCCTGGCTCTAAAATCGGCTTCCGGCACTGATGCCACCGACACTCCGAGGAGACGATATGAACGGATTACCCCCTTTGCGCACCACACCTGCCCGGCACACGACAGGTCGTGGCTGGGTCTGGGTTCGCAGCGGGTTCGATATCTTCAACAAGGGGATGGGGATCAGCGTGGCCATGGTGCTGGTCTGGTTTATGGTGGGCATGCTGCTTGAGCAACTGCCGGCGGGTGGCCTCATCTCCCAGCTGCTCTACATGGTGTGGGGCGCGGGTTGGGTGGCGGTCGCCGCTCGGGGCTATCGGGGCGAGCCGCTGCAGTTCACCGATCTTTTTGCCGGTTTTCGCCACAAGTTGACCCCGCTGATGCTCGGTGGTCTGCTGGTATTGCTGCTGTTCAGCCTGGTTGGCCTCGTCTGTCTCGGTCTGCTCTCCATGTGGGGGCTGCTCCCGCTGCTGACTCAGGATCCCGAGAGCATGGTGGTCTCTGCGAGTCAGTTGCAGCAACTGCTGCTGGTATTGCTGGTGGGGATGCTGCTCATTGTTCCCGTGCTGATGGGGGTCACCTTTGCCCCGGCGCTCATCTATTTCCACGATATCGGCATCATCCAGGCGGTACGGCTGAGCTTCGCTGGTTGCTGGCGCAATATGTGGCCCTTCTTCTGGTGGGGGCTGCTCTCAGCTATTTTGCTGCTGTTTGGCGCGGCGCTGCTGCTGGTGGGTCTGCTGGTGGTGATCCCGGCGCTCAACTACTCCATCTATGTGGCTTATCGGGATATTTTCCTCGACGAGAGTGCGCAGCAGGAAGCGCCGCACTCAGAACCATTCGGATTTGAAGCCTGATCAACGGATGAAGATGAAGAAGGGGCCCGCAGCGGCCCCTTCTTCATTTTCGGCTGTGAGGAGGACTCACCTCCTGCCAGACGGGATCGGCCGCCATGCGGGCCAGCAGAAAGTCGAGGAAGCTGCGCAGCAGCGGTGACATCTGTTTGCGGGTGGCATAGACCCCGTAGATCCCGAGTCGCTTCGGTTGCCAGTTGGTCAGCAGGGGCACCAGCTCTCCCTGCTCCAGATAGGGCTGGGCCGAGTAGAGCGGTTGCAGGCTGATCCCGGCGCCGCCCAGCGTCGCCTCCAGCAGCAGGTTGGAGATGTTGGCGCTCAGGTTGCCGCTGACCGGCACTGACTCGGGACCGTCCGGTCCATTGAACTCCCACAGGCTTTTGCCGAAGTAGGTGTAGGTGAGGCAGTTGTGCAGCGCCAGATCCTGCACCTTGTGCGGCATCGGATGACGGGCCAGATAGGCCGGGCTGGCACAGACCACCGAGTGGCAAGTGCCGAGACGGCGCGCCACCAGATTGGGGTCGAGGTCGTTGGTGATGCGCACCGCCAGATCGATCCGTTCCTCCACCAGATTGACGGTTCTGTCGAGCAGCAGGATATCGATGGCCGTTCCCGGGTATTGCGCCAGATAGTCGTTGGCCGCCCCGACCAGCAGCGCTTCAGACAGGGAGTAGCTGCTGGTGATCCGCAGTTGCCCCTTGGGGGCGTCATCGCTCTTCACGGCAATCTGTTCCATCTCCTCGCCGAGCGCCAGCATGGTACGGGCCCGGTTCAGTGCCTCTTCTCCCGGCCCGGTCAGGCTCAGACGGCGGGTGGTGCGGTGCAGCAGGCGGGCGCCCATCCAGCTCTCCAGTTCGGCCAGATAGCGCGACACCATGGCGCGCGACATATCCAGTTTCTCCCCGGCGCCGCTCAGACTCCCCTGCTCGACAACGCTGACGAAGACCCGCAATGCGGTCAGTCGATCCATCTATGACTCTCAATATGTTCGATATATGCAACAGTGATGCGCTTTTTACGCTGTATTTGCAACTTAGTCGATCCAATACACTCTGTCCATCAAATGAACCCCCGAATACTTAATGAGGAATAGATGATGAACAACACCCTGATCCGTAACCTGACTCTGGCGACCACCCTGCTGAGTGGCGCCGCACTGGCCGCCCCCCTGAGCGTGACCGTCTACAACCCTGGCGAGAAGGCGATCTTCCCGGTCTCCTCCTCACTGGTGACCGGTGACAAGGAGGCCATCCTGATCGATGCCCAGTTCGACGTGCAAAATGGTCAGGCGCTGGTGGACATGATCAAGAAGAGCGGCAAGAAGCTGACCACTGTCTATATCAGTGCCGGTGATCCCGACTTCTACTTCGGTCTGGAGCCGGTCATGGCTGCGTTCCCGGATGTCAAAGTGCTGGCCGACCAGCATGTGGTTGACCATATCAACCAGACCAAGGATGCCAAGCTGAGCTACTGGAGTCCGATCCTGGGCAAGGGCGCACCGAAGAGCCTGACCGTGCCGCAAGTGATGACTGCCAGCCACCTGACGCTGGATGGCGAGAAGATTGAAATCAAAGAGATGAACACCCCGAATGCCTACCTCTGGGCCCCTTCCATCAAGACGGCTTTTGGTGGTGTGCCGGTTTATCACGGGGTGCATGTCTGGATGGCGGATAGCCAGACCAAAGCGGCCCGCAGCAACTGGGTCAAGGCGCTGGACAACCTGCTGGCCCTGAAACCCGAGCGCGTGGTGCCGGGTCACTTCCTGGGGACTGCTCCCAAAGGCACTGCCGCTGTGACCTTTACCCGTGACTATGTACAGCGTTTCGAGCAGGCGCTGGCCAAGGCGAAAAACTCTGGCGAGCTGATTGAGGCTCTGAAGAAAGCCTATCCGGCACTGCCGGTTGACGATGGTCTGGCCATCGGCGCCAAGGTTAATACCGGCGAGATGAAGTGGTAAGCCACTGAGCCTGCTCTCCCTGTGTTTTTTTACCGGGCCCCAGGGCCCGGTTTTTTATCCAAGATTGACGTGAGAATGACGATGAGCGAACAACACACCACCCTCCATTATGTCTATGACCCGCTCTGTGGCTGGTGCTACGGTGCCGCCCCCCTGTTGCAGGCGGCAGCCACCATTGACGGGCTCAAGATCGAGCTGCATGCAGGCGGCCTCTGGCTGGGCAGCCGCCGTCAGCCGATGGGCAAAGCATTGCGTGATTACGTGCGCCCCCATGATCAGCGGATTGAAGCGCTGACCGGCCAGCATTTTGGCGAGCGTTACTTCAATGAACTGCTGCTGCGGGAAGGGAGCCTACTGGACTCCGAGCAGCCGATCCGTGCGGTCTTGGCCGTCACGGCACTGGGTGGCGATGGTCTTACGATGCTGCACCGGATCCAGCAATCCCACTATCGGGACGGGATCTGGATTGGTGAACCGGCGTTTCTCGCCACGCTGGCGGCAGAGCAGGGGATTGCTGCCGATGCATTCCAGCAAGCCTATCTGCAGGCCCCTTTGTTGCCACATCTGGCAGCCAGCCAGGGCTGGATGCAGCGGCTGGGCGGTCAGGGTTATCCCACTCTTGGGCTGGTGCACAATGGTCGGGTCACGCCTGTTCGCGTGGCCGATTTTCTGGGTGATCCGGACGGTCTGCGCGCGCATCTGCTGACGCTGCTGGATAACGCGGGTTGACTCATTTGGGGAAACTTCAGGAAACGAGTCTGGCGCCGATAGCCTGACCATCAGGGGAACGGTATGAAATCCTTCCGTTTTCCGGGTGCAGGCTATGCTCTATATGACCATTCCCGGGGGATTTGCGGGAGTGCAGACTCATTTCAAGGAAGCCCTCATATGTTCAAAAACATGTCTATCGGCCAGAAACTGAGTGCCGGATTTGCCATTCTGGCCTTGCTGGTGCTTGGCTTGGCCTGGTTCTCCATCAGCCAGTTAGCAAAGCTCCATAGTGATACCGAGACCATTACTGGCAATTTGTTGCCTTCTACTCGTCTGGCGAGTCAGATGCATGTCGCCGTGCTGGATGCGCGCCGTTCAGAGCTGGCCCAGGTAATTGGTGGCCTTAACAAGGATGATCAGGAGGTGAGTGAACGAGCTCTAACCTTCAACAAGGCCAAGCAGGAGTTTGAGCAGGCAGCCCAGAAATATGGTGCATTGGAATTTAGTACTGCCGAAGAGAAGCAGGTTTATGAGCAGGTGGTTGCGGCGGGGGCCAAGTATTTTGCAGTGCATGACCAGTTGTTAAGTGCCTTTGCTACTGGTGATCTGGATCGCGTCAAAAGTTTGCGCAAGAACGAGACCCGCGCTGCGTTGGAAGAGGTGGGGGCCAAGTCTTATCGCCTGCGGGAAATCAATAATGAGATTGCCGATGAGATGGTGAAAGACATTACAGCCATGTATAGCAATTCCAGAACCATGAGCATTATCGTCAGTCTGGTGACGCTGGGCTTTGTGGTGGTGATCGCCTGGCTGTTGACCGGCCAGATCCGCAACCCGGTGCTGGCGTTGCTGGAACAGACTCGCCGAGTCTCCTCCGGCGATCTCACCTCCCGCATCGATATGCAGCAGTTCAATAACGATGAGCTGGGGACCCTCGCCAAAGGGTTTGGCGAGATGCAGACCAATCTGCGTACCCTGGTGAGTGAAGTCTCGGGCTCAGTGGTGCAATTGAGTTCTGCCACTGAAGAGATGAGCTCGGTGGCGCGCCAGTCAGCCACCAACATGAGTGCCCAGCAACATGAGCTGAATCAGCTGGCGACGGCGATGAACGAGATGCAGGCCACGGTTCAGGAGGTCTCTCGCAATACCAGTGATGCCGCCAGTGCCGCCACTTCGGCCAGCGAGACAGCAGAGCTGGGTGCCAAGACGGTGAATGACTCCATTCAGCGGATTGAACGGGTTGCCGGTGCCATCGAGAGCACCGCAGCGGTGATCCGCCAGCTGGGTGATGACAGCCGCAATATCGGTATGGTGCTGGAGGTGATCCGCGGTATTGCCGAGCAGACCAACCTGCTGGCGCTCAACGCCGCCATCGAAGCGGCCCGTGCCGGTGAACAGGGTCGGGGCTTTGCGGTGGTGGCCGATGAGGTGCGTACGCTGGCCAAGCGCACTCAGGACTCCACCTCCCAGATCAACACCATCATTGCCGAGTTGCAGCAGCGTGCCGAGCAGGCGGGCAGTACCATGCAACAGAGTCAGGAGCTGATGAACACCACGGTGTCTACCGCGCGGGAAGCTGGCGAGTCCATCTCCCAGATCAGTGGCTCGGTCAGCAGCATCTCCCACATGAACATCCAGATTGCGACAGCCACCGAAGAGCAGGGGGCTGTGAGCGAGGAGCTCAACCGCAACGTGGTCAATATCAGCCATGCTTCCGAAGAGGTGGCTGCCGGTGCCACTCAGATGGCTCAGGCGTGCAACGAGCTGAACCATCTGGCTACCCAGCTGCAGGATATGGTGCGCCGTTTCAGGGTGTAATCCATTGTCGAGTCAAACAAGCCCGATTGCCGCGAGGTGATCGGGCTTTCTATTTTTGCGCTGCAGCCAGAGAGGCTCACTGTGAGCGGATGACTTGTCCCGCCGGACGATATTGTGCATGCTGATGGCCCATTTTCCAGGCAGGACTCTTGCTGTATGAATCTTCGCGATCTCGAATATCTGGTGGCGCTGGATGAGGAAAAACATTTTCGCAAAGCCGCCGAACGCTGCTTTGTCAGTCAACCCACCCTGAGCGGTCAGCTGCGCAAGCTGGAGGATGAACTCGGGGTCATTCTGATCGAACGTACCTCGCGCAAGGTACTGTTTACCCCTGCTGGCGATGCCATGGCCCATCAGGCGCGTCGGGTGCTCAAGGAGGTACGCGAGCTCAAGAGCATCGGTCAGCACTTCTCCGAGCCGATGTCCGGGGAGATCCATATCGGTTTTATTCCGACCGTGGGCCCCTACCTGTTGCCCCGCATTATCCAGACCCTGCGTGAGCGTTTTCCCCAGCTGGAGTTCTACCTCTACGAGGAGCAGACCCAAAGCCTGCTCAAGCGGCTGGAAGAGGGGGAGCTGGATTGCGTCATTCTGGCCGAGATGCCGGGGATGGAGGGATTTGGCTCAATCCAGCTCTATCATGAGCCGATGTGGCTGGCGGTGCCTTGCCATCACCCCGAAGCACAGGCCAGGCAGGTGCCGCTTGGCAATCTCAAGGGCAAGAAGTTGCTGATGCTGGCCGATGGTCACTGCTTGCGGGATCAGGCGATGGGATTCTGTTTTGCCGGCGGGATCGGCGAGGATCAGCGGTTCAAGGGCACCAGTCTGGAGACCCTGCGCAACATGGTGGCCGCCGGTAGCGGCATGACCCTGGTGCCAAAGCTGGCCGTACCTGCCGATCATGATGAGGGGGGGGTCAGCTATCGACCGGTGGTCGACCCGGTGCCGGGACGCACCATCTCGCTGCTCTATCGCCACTACTCGGTGCGTCGCCCCTGTTTCAACGAGCTGGCCGCCTCGATAGCCACGCTGATGACCAAGCAGTTGGCCCAATAAAAAAACCGGCAGCCCTGGCTGCCGGTTTTGCTTCTGCCGCGAGAGCGGCTTAGAAGATATCGTCGGTAGAGACAGGCCCTTCCACTGCGGGGTTGTCACCGCCGTAGACCTGATTACCATCCGAGCTCGGTGCTGCGTAGCGGGTCGGCTCGGTACCTTCCTTGAAGTATTCGTCGGTGCCGCCACCGGTCGCCAGCAGACCGGTTTCGCTGTCAATCTTCACCGTCATGATCCCTTCGGGAACCGGCATCTTGTTCTCGGGCAGTTTTTTCAGGGCGACTTTCATAAAGTCGATCCAGATAGGCTGCGCGGCACCACCGCCAAACTCGGCACGGCCAAGGCCACGCTGGTGGTTGTCAAAACCGATCCAGGAGGTGGCGACGATATCCGGGGTGTAGCCGGAGAACCAGGCATCCCGCGATTCGTTGGTGGTACCGGTTTTACCGGAGATGTCGTGACGTTTCAGGTCGCGGGCTGCACGCCAGCCAGTACCACGCCAGCCGTTGCCACCCCAGATTGCAGTGCTCAGGGTGTCGGTGATCAGGAACGCGCTCTGGGCACTGATGGTATGCGGGGCTATGGTCGGCGCGAGAGGGGTCTGCGTGCCATCTTGCGCTGCTCCATCAACAGTTGGCTCCGGCAGTGTGCTCTGCTCGGGCGCGGCCTGCTGTTCGCAGCTGGTGCAAGCGATGGCAGGATTGGCCTGATAGAGGGTGTTCTCCAGGCTGTCGGTCACTTTATCGATGAAGTAAGGGGTTACCAGGAAGCCACCGTTGGCCAGCACCGAGTAACCACGAACCACCTCGAGGGGGGTGAATTCGGCAGCACCGAGCGCCAGCGACTCATGGGGAGAGATAAAGTCGCGCGGGAAGCCAAAGCGGGTCAGACCGTCGATATAGGTATCCAGACCGATGGCGCGCATCAGTCGAACCGACATCACGTTCTTGGACTTGGCCAGACCCAGACGCAGCGGGGTGGGGCCATCATAGACAGCCGGGGAGTTCTTGGGCTGCCACATGGGCCCTTTTGACGGATCCCACTGGTTGATAGGTGCATCGTTGATGAGCGATGCCAGGGTATAGCCATGCTCCAGCGCGGTGGCATAGAGGAAAGGCTTGATGTTGGAACCGATCTGGCGACGCGCCTGATCGACCCGGTTGAATTTGGAGAGCTCGAAGCTGAAACCACCTACCAGTGCTTCCAGCGCGCCATTTTTCGGGTTCATGGCAACCAGTGCGGCGTTCACATCCGGGATCTGGGCCAGCAGCAGCTCTTCGCCCTCTTCCCGTACCCAGATCTGGGCACCGACTTTCAGCACATCACGCGCCGATTTCGGGGCGTAGCTCTGACGGTCGTCGGTAATAAATGAGCGAGCCCATTTGATGCCGTTCCAGCCCAGTTCCGCTTCCTTGCCATTTTTCAGCACCAGCGTTGCGCTGCGGTCACCAAGTTTGGTCACGACCGCCGCCATCAGCGGATCATAAGTGGGCTGCTTGCCAAGGTGCGCGACGATCTGTTCGTAATCCCAGCTGGTTTCACCCGCTTTCCACAACTGCGCCGTCGGGCCGCGATAGCCGTGGCGCATGTCATAGGCAAAGACGCCATCCAGCAGCGCCTGTCTGGCCGCCCGCTGACGTTCGGCAGAGACGGTGGTGTAGACATGCAGGCCCATGGTGTAGGCATCTTCACCAAACTGCTCGACCATCTTCTGGCGAACCATTTCACCCAGATAGGGGGCGTGCAGGGTCACTTCGGCACCGTGGTAACGGGCCTTGATCGGCATCCTGGAGGCTTCGTCAAACTGGGCCTGGGTGATCTTGCCGGTTTCCAGCATCCGGCCCAGCACGACGTTGCGGCGCGCAAAGGCCCGCTCGGGGGAGCGGATGGGGTTGAGCATGGACGGGGCTTTTGGCAGACCGGCAATGATGGCGATCTCGTCCAGTCCCAGATCCTTGACCTCTTTACCAAAGTAAACCTGCGCCGCAGCACCGACCCCGAAGGAGCGATAACCGAGGGGGATCTTGTTGAGATAGAGCTCGAGGATCTCGTCTTTTGAGAGATTCTGCTCGATCCGCCAGGCCAGGAAGACCTCCTTGACCTTGCGGATGATGGTCTTCTCATTGCTCAGGAAGAAGTTACGGGCAACCTGCTGGGTGATGGTACTGGCCCCCTGACGGGCATGGCCGGAGACAGCCCACACCGATGCGGCGCGAATGATGCCAATCGGGTCAATACCCGGGTGCTCATAGAAACGGGCATCTTCGGTCGCCAGCACGGCATCGATCATGGGTTGCGGAATTTCGTCCAGACGCAACGGAATGCGACGAATTTCGCCATATTGGGCGATCAATTCCCCATCCCGGCTGTAAACCCGCATCGGGGTTGCCAGCTTGACGTCACGCAATGCGGTGACATCGGGCAGTTGGGGTTTGATATAGAAGTAGATACCGATGAGGCTGGCAACACCCAGCACAGCACCCAGCATCATGACAATAAACAGGCGAACGAGCCATTTCAGCATGGAAGAACTACCAATCGTCTTAAAATTAGCCAACGGGCGCAGAGTATAGCCCTTTTGCCATCGGGAATTCGAGGTTTTCCTGTGGCGAGCCACCTGCCTCAAAGGATGCGAGAGGTTAGCACTACGGGGAGCAATAACCAAGGAGGGTCACTTGTCATGAAGAAAGCGAGATGGGTCACTTTTCGGTATAAACTTTATGACATTGATAGTTAGAGCATTTAGGATGAGTCAAGCACTCCTCTGATTGGGTGTCCTACACTCAGTTCAGGAATAACACCAAATAACGCATGGATGTGTATATGTTTGGGCTATTTAATAAGGGTTCCCTCCTCCCTCTGGTGGGTATTGATTTCGGCAGCCAGACCATCAAGGCCGTTACCCTCAGTGGCCGTCCCGGCAAGCTGCATCTGGAGTCTGTTGCCGATATCCCTACCCCGAAAGGGACGCTGGTCGATTATCAACTGCAGGATATCGAGCGCGTCAGCCAATCTCTCAAGACCCTCAAGCGCCTTATTCCAAGTCATAGTGACTATGCCGCTACCGCAGTGACCGGTTCCAACGTGATCACCAAGGTGATCCAGATTGATGCTCGCCTCAGCGACAAGGAGCTGGAGAATCAGGTTCAGCTGGAGGCCGAGCAGATCATTCCCTTCCCCCTCGATGAAGTGAGCCTCGATTTTGAGGTGCTGGGCACCGGCAATAGCGAAGATCGTCAGGATGTTCTGCTGAGCGCCGCCCGTACCGAGAGTGTCAACGGTCGGGTCAGCGCCCTTGCCGAAGCAGGTATTGCCGTCAAGGTGGTGGATGTGGGCGCCCATGCGCTGGGGCGTGCTGTAGTGGCCTGTCTGCCCGAGCTGCAAGAGAGTGAACGACCGATCGGGGTGATCGACATCGGTGCCAGCGCCATGACCTTTGCCGCGCTGGTCAAGGGGGAGGTGGTCTACTCCCGTTTGCAGAACTTTGGCGGTGATCAGTACAGTCAGGCGCTTTCCTCTTTTTACGGCATGACGCTGGATGAGGCGGAACAGGCCAAAACCAAAGGTACCTTGCCTGTTGACCACGAGCTGGATGTGCTGATGCCTCACATCAACTCGCTGCTGCAGCAGGTGCGGCGCAATATTCAGCTCTTTTGCAGTTCGTCCGGTTATCGCGACATCGCAAAACTGGTGCTGACAGGAGGAGGCAGTTTGCTGCCGGGTTTGTTGGTACAGGTAAAAGAAGAGGTCAATTGCGAAGTGCTGCACCCGGATCTGTTTGTCTTGTTTGGCAAACCGAAAGGGGAGGCCGAGCTGGTACATGGCGCTAAATATATGACGGCATTCGGGTTGGCTCTGAGGAGTTTCACACCATGTCAAATATAAACCTTCTGCCCTGGCGTGAAGCTCGAGCCCTGCGCCAAAAGAAACAGTTCGGGGCCTTGCTGGGGATTTTTGTGCTGGTCACGGTCGCACTGGGATTTTTTGCCAACTGGCTGGTCGATCGCCAAATCGTCGCCCAGCAGCAACGCAATCAGCGACTGGTTCAGGAGATGACCATTCTGGATGCCCAACTGGGGGAGATCCGTCTGCTCAAGGAGCGTCGCAAGGAGCTGATCGATCGGATGCAGCTTATCGAACAATTACAGATGCGCCGCAATGTGCCCGTTCGCCTCTTCAACCAGCTGCCTTCACTGGTGCCCAACGGGGTGTACCTCAATACCCTCGCGATGCAGAACAATATTATTGATGTAAACGGCAAGACCGAAGCCTATGGCCGGGTGGCCAGCATGATGCGGCGGATTGATGGTTCCGGTTGGTTGGGCCAGTCAAAGATAAGCACTATTTTTGCAGCTGATGTTGCGCCCGTGTCATTGAGCCAGTTTTCCATGATGTTCCTGATTGCCAACAATGCTGCTGCTGCCGGGAATGCGGCCAAGGAGCAAAAATGAACCTTCAGCAACTCAACGAGCTGGATATCAATGACATAGCCAGCTGGCCAAAATGGGCAAAAGGGATCTTCATCCTTTTCTGCTGTGTGTTGACCGGTGGTGCCATCTATTACTACGTGATTGCCAATTCCCTGACCAATTTGACCCAGGAAGCGGGGAAGGAGACCGAGCTGAAAGCCCAGTTTGAAAGTAAGGCGATGCTGGCTGCCAACCTGGGGGCATACAAGGCGCAAATGGTCCAGCTTGAGCAATTGGTTGATACCCAGCTCAAGCAGTTGCCCAATACCCATGAGGTCGCCGGTCTGCTGGACGATATCAGTTTTATTGCTACTGACAATGGCCTGAAATTGAACCGGATAAACTGGGAACCCGAACTCAAGCACGAGTTTTCGACCGAGCTTCCGATGCGTATCGAAGTCGTGGGCACTTACCATGAAATTGGCAAGTTCACGGCTGATATGGCTGCCTTGCCCCGCATTGTCATCCTCGACTCCTTCACCCTGGGTCAGAGCAAGGATGCAGGAGATCTGATTTCGATGTCGATGCTGGCCAAGACCTACAAGTACAACGGTAAAACAGTGGAGTCGAAACAATGAGACGCATCTACTGGTTGTTACCTGCCCTCTTGCTGGCGGCGTGTGGTGGCCAGGAGGACATGGATAGCTATGTCGCCGAGACCAAGGCAAGGCCTCCCGTACCTATCGAGCCCTTGCCTGAGCTGAAACCTTTTGCCCCCATGCATTACCAGCAGCGGGAGTTGCGTAGCCCCTTTATGATTCCCCAGCCCGAGGCGGCGGTCGGAAGTACCAGCAGTGCCAAGGTTCAGCCGGATTGTGCTCAGACCTTGATGGAACGGGAGAAAGAGGTGCTGGAAAATTATTCGCTGGCCAGTCTGTCGATGCATGGCTCTTTGGGAAAGGCGGGGCAGTTATGGGCCCTGATCAGTACCCCGGATGGCAAATCGATGCGGGTTGGTCTCAACCAGTATATGGGGCTTGATCAGGGGCGGGTCATCAAGATCACCGACACTGCAGTGGACTTGCTGGAAACCATTCCGGACGGGAAGGGGTGCTGGGTAACAAGAGAAACCCAGTTGGCGATGGCCAATGTGCAAGAAAAACAATAATCAGGGACGAACAGCAATGAGAACAACAATCGAGCGTGTAACCAAAGTGGCTTTGCTGTTTTGCGCCAGCGCCGTCAGTCAGGCGTGGGCAGTGGCAACCCTGCAGGAGATCAAGGTTAATCCTCTGCTTGCTGATCAACTGCTGGTGGAACTCAGTTTCAGTGAGCCGGTCACCGGCTTTACTGATCGTCTCTCTTATCAACCCAATCAACTGCTGTTGCATGTTCCCGGTGCGGTGGGGGCGCTCAAGGTCAACCCGCTGCCTATCCAGCGCCAGGGAGTGGATAATATCAAGGTGGAAGGCAAGGGCGCCGGTCTGGATATCAAGATCGCGCTCGATCAGCTGGCTCCCTATCAGGTACAGCAACAGGGTAACAAATTGCTGGTGTCATTGGGTGAGGGGGCGTCCTCCGGGCTCATCAATGGTGAGAGCGCCCTGATTGCACCCGCTACCTCGGCTACTCCGGTGTCAGCACCCTCTGCGATGGTAGCCGCAACCTCCTCCTCGGCTCTGCTCAATCCTCAGGTCGTTGCCCGGTCGATGCCTGTTACGCCCGTGACAGCGCCTGTAGCAGCACAGCCCGCCAGCAAGCCGGTGCTCAACAACTATCAGAGCAGTGGGGGCGGCGCCTATTTCAATTCGGTTACCGGTGTGGATTTTCGTCGTGGCAAGGATGGTCAGGGGGAATTTCTGGTCACGCTGGATAACAGCTCGGCCGCCGTCGATGTGAGCAGTCGCGGCCAGACTGTTCTGGCCAAGTTCCATGGTACTCGGGTGCCGGATGGCTTGCTTAATCTGATCAATGTGCAGGATTTTGCAACGCCGGTCTCTCAGGTTGAAGTATCCCGGCAGGGGAGCGATACCCTGTTTGAGCTGTCGATCAATGGCCAGTTTGATTATCGTTACGATCAGGCTGACAAGCTCTTCATTATCGAGGTGAAAAAGCGGACGACTGCCACTGCATCCAAGCAGTATCAGGGTAAACCCATCTCATTGAACTTCCAGGACATTCCTGTTCGTACCGTGCTGCAGCTCATCGCTGACTTCAACAATCTCAACCTGGTGACCACAGATTCGGTGGCGGGCAATATTACGTTGCGTCTGGATGGGGTGCCATGGGAGCAGGCGCTCGACATCATTCTGAAGGTACGGGGGCTGGACAAACGACTGGACAACAACATTCTGCTGGTGGCACCGGCAGAGGAAATTGCAGCCCGCGAGAAACAGCAACTGGAGAGCCGCAATCAGGTTGCTGATTTGGCACAGCTCTATACCGAATATCTGCAGATCAACTATGCCAAGGCGTCGGAAGTGGCGGCCCTGCTCTCTTCAGAAAGTACCAAGTTGCTGTCACCCCGTGGTGCGGTGAGCGTGGATGAGCGTACCAACGTGTTGGTGGTCAAGGATACCGCCGATGTCATCAGCAGCATCAAGCGGATGCTCGATATCCTCGATATTCCGGTCAAGCAGGTGGTGATCGAGGCGCGGATGGTGACCATTGATGACGGTTTTGATGAAGCGCTCGGGGTGCGTTGGGGGGTAACCAAGAACGATGGTCATGGCAACAGCACGTCCGGCTCCATCGAGGGGAATGATGGCTCTGGTAACGGAACAGGTACAAATACCAAGCCTTCCGTAGATGACCGGATGAACGTTAACCTGCCGGTGACCAATGCGGCCGGTACTTTGGCCTTCCAGGTGGCCCGTCTGGCCGATGGCACCCTGCTGGATCTCGAGTTGTCGGCGCTTGAAAAAGAGAGCAAGGCCGAGATTATCGCCAGTCCGCGGGTGACCACGGCGAACCAGAAACCGGCGTTGATAGAGCAGGGTACCGAGATCCCCTATGTGGAGTCCTCTTCCAGCGGGGCCACCTCGGTCACCTTCAAGAAGGCTGTATTGAGCTTGAAGGTGACCCCGCAGATCACCCCTGACAACCGGGTTATTCTCGATCTGACCGTGACTCAGGATACCAAGGGTGAAACGGTACCGACCGGTACCGGTGATGCGGTCTCCATCAACGCCCAGTCCATCACCACTCAGGTGCTGGTGAACAACGGCGAGACCCTGGTGCTCGGCGGTATCTATCAGCAGACCATCAAGAGCGATGTGACCAAGGTGCCGCTGCTTGGTGATATTCCCGGATTGGGGGCCTTGTTCCGCAAGACCACCAGCGAGAACAAAAAGCGGGAATTGCTGATTTTTGTGACGCCCAAGATTGTCACCGACGCCTTCTGAATGCTTTACATGTAAGGGTAAAACACATATAACCTTACGCCCCAATGAGGCTGGGGCGTAAGGGCTGCGGTTGCCAGTCCCGATATCTATTGAGATAATCCCCCTCCTGATCCATCGCAAGATAAGGTTCATAGGTACCCCGATCCAGTATTCATCGGGGTCGTACAGTTTGTAATTACTAACGAAAAGACATGGCTGAGAAACGCAATATTTTCCTGATAGGTCCCATGGGTGCGGGCAAGAGCACCATAGGTAGACATCTGGCAGAACAACTGCATATGGAGTTTTTCGACTCAGATCATGAGATTGAGCGCCGCAGTGGTGCTGATATCGGCTGGGTGTTCGATGTTGAAGGCGAAGAAGGTTTCCGGATTCGCGAAGAGAAGGTTATCGGCGAATTGTCAGAGCAGCAGGGTATCGTGCTGGCGACGGGTGGCGGTGCCATCAAGAGTCGCGAAACCCGCAACAAGTTGTCTGCTCGTGGCATCGTGGTCTACCTCGAAACCACTATTGAAAAGCAGCTGGCGCGCACACAGCGAGACAAACGCCGCCCTCTGCTACAGACCGAAGAACCGGCACGCGAAGTGCTGGAACGTCTGGCACAAGAGCGCAATGCCCTGTACGAAGAGGTTGCCGACTTTGTTGTGCATACCGATGACCAGAGCGCAAAAATCGTTGCCAATCAAATTGTAAAGCTGATCGGTATGTAATCTAGAGGACGTCCATGGAACGGTTGAAGGTCGAACTGGGTGAACGCAGCTATCCCATCGAGATAGCTGCCGGGTTGTTGCAGCGCCCCGAGGCGCTGGTATCGACCATCAAGGGCAAGCGGGTGATGATAGTGACCAACACGGTCGTTGCTCCGCTCTATCTTGAACGGGTAACGGCCCTGCTGTCGGGTTTTCAGGTTGAACACCTGATCCTGCCTGATGGCGAGGCATACAAGAACCTGGCGACCTTTGAGCAGATCATGTCTGCTCTGCTTGAAACCAACCATGGGCGCGATACGACACTGATCGCTCTGGGGGGCGGCGTGATCGGGGATCTGGTGGGCTTTGCGGCAGCAAGCTATCAACGTGGCATTCCTTTTATCCAGATCCCGACCACCCTGCTCTCCCAGGTTGACTCCTCTGTCGGCGGGAAAACCGCTGTCAACCACCCCCTCGGCAAGAACATGATTGGGGCTTTTTATCAGCCCAAACAGGTTGTTATCGATACCGAATGTCTGAGTACCTTGCCTGCCCGCGAATTTGCCGCAGGGATGGCCGAGGTGATCAAGTACGGCATCATTTGGGATGCTGATTTCTTCAGCTGGCTGGAGCAGAACATGGTGCGTCTGCAACAGCTGGAACCCACCGCGTTGGCCTACGCCATCAAACGCTGCTGCGAGATCAAAGCCGATGTGGTCGGTCAGGATGAGACCGAGCACGGCGTCCGTGCGCTGCTCAATCTGGGCCACACCTTTGGTCATGCCATCGAGGCCGAGCAGGGTTATGGTAACTGGCTGCACGGTGAGGCGGTATCAGCTGGCACCATGCTGGCTGCCTGTACTGCGCAGGCCCGTGGCGAGATGAGCGAAGCGGACGTTGAACGCGTGCGCGCCCTACTGCTGGCCGCCAATTTGCCCATTCATGCTCCTGCCGAGATGGATTTTTCCGCCTTTATTCGCCATATGCGCCGTGACAAGAAGGTGCTGGAAGGCAAGCTGCGCCTAGTGTTGCCGGTTGGCATCGGCCATGCGCAGGTGGTAGGGGATGTGTCCGATGCTGAGTTGCTGGCGGTGATCGAGTCTGGTCGTGACAAATAAACTGCTAAAACTACCTTCCCAGCGGCAGCTGGTTGACCGGCTGCTGCATCTGATTGAATTTAATCATCCTTTCGTTTTTCTCTCCGGTAAACCCGGTTGTGGTCGCGGTACCCTGTGCGAATCCCTGCTCGGCGTGTTGCCGGAAAAAGTGCGGGTGGTGAGCCTGATCGGCACGCCTGCCATGAAGATGGTGGATGTGCGACAGCTGTTGCTGCCACAGGTGGTGGCGCGGCCGCTGTTCAATCCACAGGATGCGCTGGCAGAGAGCTTCTTTCGCATGCTGGAGGGGAGCAAGCCTGCCACCCTGCTGCTGATGATCGAGCGGGCCGACCAGTTACCGGCCGAGCTGCTGGGAGAATTGTGGGCGATTATCCGTCATAACGATACCCTGGCGGCGCCCCATCAGCTGGCCATTATCGTCTCGGGCAGTGACGTCTGGTGTCGTACCCAACGACTGCAGCTCAAAGGGCGCGCCATGCCAGCCCTTGAGCTGGAAGTGCCGCCACTGAGCCCGCCCGAGCAGCGCATCTTCTTGTATGAGAAAGCCAAAGAGCTCAAGATCCCGGCGACCCTCTTGCCCAAGCCGCAAGTGGAGGAGATCCTGAAAACGGCGAACGGACATCCGTCCACCATCATGCAGTTACTGGAGGATATCATGACCGACAGAAGGCCCAAGAAGCGTCAGGCGGAGTTGCCTGTCAAGAAGATTGCCACCGCTATCGCGCTGGTCGCTGGCGGCCTGCTGGCGATGAGCTACCTGCTGCCTGCGCTGTTTGACAATGAAAGCAAACCTGCGCTGCAGGATCCTGTGCAGAACACTGCATTGCCGATCCCGGTAGCGGGAGGCGATCCCCTCACCGCAGGCGGTTCGAATACCGATGCCGCTGCACAAGGCGCACAAGACAGCAATGCCGCCAGCAATCCCAACGGGGTGGTGAAGGATTGGCAGCCGGAAGCAAAAGTGCTGCCCAAATCGGTGGAGAGCGAAACCGTGACCACCGAATCGACTAATTACGAAGGGCGTCGGGTGGTGATCTCTGACGAGGTGGTGCAAAAGCTGATGACCGAACCCAAGGTAAGCGGCGCACTGCCTACTGACGTGGTGGACGAGCTGACCGGTAAGACCCCGAACGGCGCAACCACCAGTGGCGCCATCGCAACCACAGCGCCAGCCAGCACCAGCAAGGCACAGAGCCCGGTGACAACCGCAACGCCTGCGGCTACCACCAACACCGCCAGCAGCGAGCCGGTTGCCGCGCCTGCACCCAAGGTAGCCCTGACACCGGTCGCCACCTTGAACAAGAAGCCGCGCAACCATTACAGCGTTCAGCTGATGGGGGCGAGCAACACCAAGGCGGTGGATCAGTTTGTCGCCGAGCATGGTCTGGCGGGCAAGGTATGGGTCTATCAGACCAAGTTCCGTGGCAGCCCCTGGTACGTGGTGCTGCAAGGGGATTATGCCGGTCTGACCCAGGCCAAGAGTGCCATTCGCAAGCTCTCGCCCGCCTTGCTGAAAGGTCAGCCCTGGCCCAAGTCGTTTGCACAGGTACAAAAAGAGCTGAAGCAATAGCCTTGATACCGGATAAGGGGGTAGAATCGTCCCCCTTTTTGGGTCTTGCCTTCTTACACACCGGATTTCCATGAAAAAAACACGCGCTTTTTTAAAATGGGCCGGGGGAAAATACTCCCTGGTTGAAGAGATTGCCGAGCGCCTGCCGGCCGGGCGTGTGTTGCTGGAGCCCTTCGTCGGGGCCGGGTCTGTGTTTCTCAACACCGACTACGACGCGTATGTGCTCAACGATATCAACCCGGATCTGATCTGCCTGTACAACCACCTCAAGCTGACGCCTGACCGATTCATCGCCGAGGCGCGCAAGATGTTTGTGGCTGAACACAACCACAAAGCCGCCTATTACCGGCTGCGCACCCAGTTCAATCAGACCGAGACCACCTTCGAGCGGGCACTGCTGTTCCTGTTTCTCAACCGCCACGGTTTCAACGGTCTGTGCCGTTATAACAAGAAGGGCGGTTTCAACGTGCCGTTCGGTTCCTACAAGAAGCCCTATTTCCCGGAAAAAGAGCTGTGGGCCTTTGCCGAAAAGGCGCAGAAGGCGACCTTTATCTGCGAGAGTTACGCCGATGCCATCAAGCGGGCCGAAGAGGATTGGGTGATCTACTGTGATCCTCCCTATGCGCCACTCTCCACGACCGCCAGCTTTACCAGCTATGCCTCCGGCGGTTTTACTCTGGATGATCAGGCGATCCTGGCGCGACTGGCCCGTCATACTGCCGCTCACAAAGGGGTGCCGGTGTTGATCAGCAACCACGATATCGAGCTGACTCGCGAGCTCTATCGCGGCGCCCGTCTCGACGAGATTTTGGTCAAGCGCACCATCAGCCGCAACGGTGGCACCCGCAACAAGGTGGCCGAGTTACTGGCGCTCTATCCCCCCGGCATCGAGCCGGAGCAGGGCTACTACCCCAGCGACAGCGAACTGCTGCCACTGGCGTAACAGACAATGCGGCGCCCACGGGCGCCGTTTTTTATGGGCGAGTCAGCGCCCGTGCCGATGTCCCATAACCCGGGTGGCTGGGGGAGGGGAGGCGATTGCCCCATTTACCCCGCATTCGAGTCGTTTTCGCCCGCCTTTTACGTTAAAATTGCGCCGCTTTTTCTCCCTGGCTGCCAATGGATGATGCTGATGAAAGACTTTCTGATTGCCCCCTCGATCCTCTCTGCCGATTTTGCCCGTCTGGGTGACGATGTCGCCAAGGTGCTGGCTGCCGGTGCCGATGTGGTTCACTTCGACGTGATGGACAACCACTATGTCCCCAACCTGACCATCGGCCCCATGGTCTGTCAGGCGCTGCGTGACTACGGTATCGAGGCGCCCATCGACGTGCACCTGATGGTCAAGCCGGTGGATCGCATCATTCCCGATTTTGCCAAGGCCGGTGCGTCCCTCATCACCTTCCATCCGGAAGCGTCCGACCACGTTGACCGCTCTTTGGGCCTGATCAAGGAGATGGGCTGCCAGGCGGGTCTGGTGCTCAATCCGGCTACCTCGCTCTCCTGCCTCGAGTATGTGATGGACAAGCTGGACGTGATCCTGCTGATGTCGGTCAACCCGGGCTTCGGTGGCCAGAGCTTCATCCCCGGCACCCTCGACAAGCTGCGTCAGGTACGTCGTCTGATCAATGAGAGCGGCCGCGATATCCGCCTCGAGATCGATGGTGGGGTGAAGGTCGACAACATCCGCGAGATCGCCGACGCGGGCGCCGACATGTTTGTCGCCGGCTCTGCCATTTTCAGCCAGCCTGACTACAAGGCGGTGATCGACAAGATGCGTGCGGAGCTGGCTCATGTCACACGCTGAGCGCGCATTTGATTTGGTGCTGTTCGATCTGGACGGCACCCTGATCGACAGCGCCGCCCAGCTGGCGCTGGCGGTCAATCTGACGCTGACCGATCTGGGTCTGGCGCAGGCCGATGAAGCCGTGATCCGTACCTGGGTCGGCAACGGGGCCGACAAGCTGATCCAGCGGGCGCTCGCCTATCGCGAGGCCGACCCCGAGCTGTTTGCCAAGGCCCGCCCGATCTTTTTCCAGCACTACAACGCCTGCCTGCTGCAAGGGCTGGCGATGTATGACGGGGTGGCGCAGAGTCTGCGTCGCCTGCAAACTCTGGGCTACAAACAGGCGATCGTCACCAACAAGCCGAGCGACTTCGTGGCACCGATCCTCGATGCCCTTGGCATCAGTGATTGCTTCGCGCTCTGGCTCGGTGGCAACTGCGTGCCGGTCAAGAAGCCGAGCCCGGAGCCGCTGCTGCACGCCTGCCAGGAGTTGGGGGTGAGCCCGGCTCGCACCCTGATGGTAGGCGACTCCGAAAATGACGTGCTGGCGGCCAAGGCGGCTGGCATGAAGGTGGTGGGACTCACCTACGGTTACAACTATGGCCGCCCCATCGCCGACTCCCGGCCTGACTGGGTGTTCGAACATTTTTCCCAGCTCGATGCGCTGCTGAGCTAATCGCGTCGCGGGACTGGCTGAATAACAAGGATTAACACTCTCATGACCAAACCAATCGTATTGAGCGGGGCGCAACCCTCCGGCCAACTGACCATCGGCAACTACATGGGGGCCCTGCGTCAGTGGGTCAACATGCAGGATGAGTTCGACTGCCTCTACTGCATCGTCGACCTGCACGCCATCACCACCCGTCAGGATCCGGTTGCCCTGCGCAAGGCCTGCCTCGATGCGGCCGCCCTCTATCTGGCGGTCGGTATCGATCCCAAGAAGAGCACCGTCTTCATCCAGTCTCACGTGCCGCAGCACGCCGAGCTGGGCTGGATCCTCAACTGCTACACCCAGATGGGTGAGCTGTCGCGCATGACCCAGTTCAAGGACAAGTCCGCCCGTTTCGAGAACAACGTCAACGTCGGCCTGTTCGGTTATCCGGTGCTGATGGCCGCTGACATCCTGCTCTATCAGGCCAATCAGGTGCCGGTGGGCAACGACCAGAAGCAGCATCTGGAGCTGACTCGCGACATCTGCACCCGTTTCAACAACCTCTATGGTGAGGTGTTCACCCTGCCGGAGCCCTTCATTCCGACCGAAGGGGCGCGGGTGATGAGCCTGCAGGATCCGACCAAGAAGATGTCCAAGTCGGATGACAACGAGGCCAACTTCATCGGCCTGTTGGAAGATCCCAAGCAGATCGTCAAGAAGATCAAGCGTGCGGTGACCGACTCCGACGAGCCGGCAGTGGTGCGGTTCGATCCGGAGAACAAACCGGGTGTCTCCAACCTGCTGACCCTGATGTCCGGCGTCACCGGCCGCTCCATCCCCGAGCTGGAGCAGCACTTCGAAGGCAAGATGTACGGGCACCTCAAGACCGAGACCGCCGAAGCCGTGGTTGCGCTGCTGGAACCGATCCAGGCGCGTTTCCACGAGTTGCGTCAGGATGAGGCCCATCTGATCGCGATTCTGGCCGAAGGGGCACAAAAGGCGCGTGAAAGAGCTGAAAAAACCCTGACCAGCGTATATGATGTAGTCGGCTTCGTTCCTCGAGCCTGACATACTGGGAAGGTGTAGTAGAAGAGAGCTGGGTATTTGCCTGGCTTTCTTTATTTTCTGACCGGCTATTTGTTTAATTTATTTATTTCACCGTGGGTAATATCCCCAAGAGAAAGCATGTCTGTTCAACCAACTATTTCTGCTGAAGAGCTGAGTGACAAAGGTCACTGGCTACGTAAATTTCGCAAGGCGAAAAACCTCAATACCCTGCAGTTGATGGTCTCCAATGCCATCGACAAGCACCATAAAACCCCTGCCGTTGCTGCAGCTATCTATCTGGCCGAGTGTCAGCGCGAACGGGAAATGGAACAGGGTCGTTATCTCGATCGTTAATTCTCCGCTGTTGGTTATCTCATGCTGTTGTTGATCGATAACTACGACTCTTTTACCTGGAACCTGGTGCAATATTTCGGCGCCCTGGGACAAGAAGTTGTGGTCAGGCGTAATGATGAATTGACGCTGGATACCATAGCGCAGCTATCTCCTCGTTATTTGGTTATATCCCCGGGACCTTGCACGCCCAATGAGGCGGGGATCTCCCTCGACGCCATTCGCCACTTCGCTGGCAAGTTGCCCATTCTCGGTGTCTGTCTCGGCCATCAGTCGCTGGCGCAAGCCTTCGGTGCCCGCGTTGTGCGTGCCCGTCAGGTGATGCACGGCAAAACCTCGCTGATCCGCCATCGGGATGAGGGGGTGTTCAAGGGGCTCAACAATCCGCTGCGGGTGACCCGTTACCACTCGCTGGTGGTGGAGCGCGACACGCTGCCCGAATGCTTCGAGATCACCGCCTGGAGCGAGCATGCCGATGGTGCGTTTGACGAGATCATGGGGCTGCGCCACAAGACACTTCCTGTCGAAGGGGTTCAGTTCCATCCGGAGAGTATTTTGAGCGAGCAGGGCCATCAGTTGCTGGCCAATTTTCTGGCGCGTACATAAAAAGTTGTGATCGCCTTCTCAAGTTCGAGAGAAGGCAAAAAAAATTTCCCTGACACTTTATTCACCCCCTCTCCTGCCCAAATTATCTCTTGCCAAGCCCCCCTGAGTCGTTATGCAATGCGGTTGCCTAAAATCTCAAGGTCAATCGAACATTGTTCCTCATAGGCCGTCTTGTTACAGACTTTTTACTTTATTTCTGTGATAATCCCGTCACGTTTACACGGATTTAACTTTTGGGCGGTGGATTATTCTGTCGCCGAATCGAAGGAGAGCTATATGTCAGAGTTGTTGGCAGTGACACGTGAAGTGTTTGATGAAGTGATGGTTCCCAACTATGCGCCCGCCAAGATCATCCCGGTGCGTGGTGAAGGGTCACGTGTCTGGGATCAGGAAGGACGCGAGTACATCGACTTCGCCGGTGGCATCGCCGTTAACGGCCTGGGCCACTGTCATCCCAAGCTGGTCGAGGCGCTGAAAACCCAGGGCGAAAAGCTGTGGCACCTCTCCAACGTGATGACCAACGAGCCGGCTCTGCGTCTGGCCAAGAAACTGGTCGCCGCCACCTTCGCCGACAAGGTCTACTTCTGCAACTCCGGTGCCGAAGCGAACGAAGCCGCCCTCAAGCTGGCTCGCCGCTACGCCATCGAGAAGTTTGGCGAGCAGAAGACCCAGATCATTGCCTTCAATCAGGGCTTCCATGGTCGCACCTTCTTTACCGTCAGCGTCGGTGGCCAGGCTGCCTACTCCGATGGCTTCGGCCCCAAGCCCGGTGATATCACCCATGTGCCCTACAACGATCTGGCGGCGCTGGCTGCGGTTATCTCCGACAACACTTGCGCCGTGGTGATGGAGCCGCTGCAGGGCGAGGGCGGCATCATTCGTCCTACCGACGAGTTTGCCAAAGGGGTGCGCGAGCTGTGCGACAAACACAATGCCCTGCTGGTGTATGACGAAGTGCAGTCAGGGGTTGGCCGGACCGGTGATCTCTACGCCTATATGGGGCTTGGCGTCACGCCGGACATCCTCACCAGCGCCAAGGCACTGGGGGGCGGTTTCCCCATCGGCGCCATGCTGACCACCGATGAGATCGCGGCTTACCTGAAAGTGGGCACTCACGGCTCTACCTACGGCGGCAACCCGCTGGCCTGTGCGGTCGCCGAAGCGGTGATAGACGTGATCAATACCCCGGAAGTGCTGAGCGGCATCAAGCAGCGCGAACAGCTGTTCCGCGACGGACTCGAGGCGATCAACGCCAAATACCACTGCTTCAGCGAAGTGCGTGGCAAGGGGCTGCTGCTGGGCGCCGTGCTGAACGACGACTACAAGGGACGCTCGCGCGACTTCCTGCTGGCCTCTATCGATCAGGGGTTGATGGCACTGGTGGCCGGTACCAATGTGGTCCGTTTTGCGCCTTCACTGGTGATCCCGGAAGCGGACATCAAGGAAGGGTTGGCACGCTTCGAGAAGGCGGTTGCCCAGGTGGTTAACGCCTGATTCCAAATTGAGGTGGGGAGCTCTCCCGGCAGGAGCCGGGACCCCACCTGTCGTCAATGAAAGGGAGTTGTCATTTATGTTGGTTATCCGTCCCATCGAGCAAAAAGATTTTGCCGGGCTCAAGACCTGCGCCATCGAGTCCGGCACCGGCATGACCTCGTTGCCCGTCAACGATGAGCTGCTGCAGCGCAAGATTGACGCCTCTACCCAGACTTTTTCCGACAAGCCCGCTGGCAAAGGGGACTGCCTCTACTTCTTCGTGGCCGAGGATCTGGAGACTGGCGAGATGGTCGGTACCTGCGCCATCGATGCGGCCGTGGGCTTGTCCCAGCCGTTTTACAACTACCACATCGGCAAGGTGGTGCACTCTTCACCCAAGCTCGGTATCTACAACGTTGTTGAAACCCTGACTCTCTCCAACGACTACACCGGCAACTCCGAGCTCTGCACCCTGTTCTTGCGCGAATGTGCCCGCGAGGGGCTCAATGGCCGCCTGCTCTCCAAGCATCGCTTTCTGTTTATGGCCGAGCACCCCGAGCTGTTTGACGAGACCGTCTTCGCCGAGATGCGCGGCGTCTCCGATGCCGATGGTCACAGCCCCTTCTACGAGTGGCTGCAAACCCACTTCTTCTCGATGGATTTTCCCACCGTCGACTATCTGACCGGCATCGGCAAGAAGCGCTTTATCGCCGAGCTGATGCCCAAGTACCCCATCTACGTCAATTTGCTGAGCAAAGAGGCGCGGGCCGTTATCGGCCAGACCCACGAGAAGACCCGCCCCGCCATCAAGATGCTGCAAGACGAGGGCTTTGTGAACCGTGGCTACGTCGATATCTTCGATGCGGGCCCCACCGTCGAGTGTGACGTGAAGAATATCCGCAGCGTGCGCCGCAGCAAGAAGCTGCGGGTGCTGGTGGGCGAGCCCATCGGTGGCAAGACCCACCTGCTCTGCAACAGCCGTTTCGAACATTACCGTGCCTGCTACGGCAATATCCGGGTCGATCTCGACAAGCATGAAGCCATCATCCCGCCCAAGATGGCGGCGGCACTCAAGGTGCAGGATGGCGACATGGTGCGGGTGGTTGACCTCGACTGAGGCAAACAGGACCAGCAAACCGATTATCAGACAGGCAGCCGAGGCTGCCTGCCAGCGACAGGGAGTGAATGGATGAGCCAGTCAGTGCAATTTATCGACGGTCAGTGGCTTGCCGGTGAAGGCAAGCCGTTCGAGTCAAAGGACCCGGCCAAGAACGAGGTGATCTGGCAGGGGGCTGCCGCCAGCGCGGCGCAAGTGGATGCCGCCGTCAAGGCCGCCCGCGCCGCCTTCTACCACTGGGCGGACATGAGCCTTGAGGATCGCCTGGCCATAGTGCGCCGTTATGCCGACCTGCTCGGCGAGCAGAAAGAGGCGCTGGCCCTGACCATCGCCCGCGAAACCGGCAAACCGCTGTGGGAGACCCGCACCGAAGTGGCGGCCATGCAGGGCAAGATTGCCATCTCCATCCGGGCCCACGACGAGCGCACCGGCACGGTTGAAAATGCCATGCCGGGCGCCAAGGCATTTGTCCGTCACAAGCCCCACGGCGTGGTGGCGGTGTTCGGCCCCTACAACTTCCCGGGCCATCTGCCCAACGGCCATATCGTTCCGGCGCTGATCGCGGGTAACGCTGTGGTGTTCAAACCCTCCGAGCTGACCCCCATGGTGGCCGAAGCCATGGTCAAGGTGTGGCAGGAGGCAGGGCTGCCCAAGGGCGTGCTCAATCTGGTGCAAGGGGAGGTCGAGACCGGCAAGGCGCTGGCTGGCAATCCCGATATCGACGGCCTCTTCTTTACCGGCTCCTCCCGCACCGGCCACTTCCTCCATCAGCAGTTTGCCGGTCAGCCGGGCAAAATTCTGGCTCTCGAGATGGGCGGCAACAACCCGCTGATCGTGAAAGACGTGAGCGACATCGACGGCGCCGTCCATGCCATCGTCCAGTCCGCCTTCATCACCTCCGGTCAGCGCTGCACCTGCTCCCGCCGTCTGTTTGTCGAGCGCGGTGAGCGTGGCGATGCGCTGGTCAAGCGACTGGTCGAGGTGGCCAGCCAGATCCGGGTCGGCCTCTATGACGCCACCGAGCAGCCGTTCATGGGCTCGATGATAAGCGAGAAGGCAGCACTGGGCATGGTCGAGGCGCAAGCCAACCTGCAGCACCTCGGTGGCGAGAGCCTGCTTACCCTCAAGCACCTGGAAGCGGGCACGGGCTTTGTCTCCCCGGGTATTATCGACGTGACCTCAGTGAGCGCGCTGCCGGACGAAGAGTACTTCGGCCCGCTGTTGCAGCTCATTCGTTACGACGATTTCGATGCCGCCATCGATCAGGGTAACGCCACCCGTTACGGTCTCTCGGCCGGTCTGCTGGGTGATAACGAGGCGGATTGGCAGCACTTCTTCAAGCGGATCCGCGCCGGCATCGTCAACTGGAACAAGCCCATCACCGGTGCCTCCAGTGCCGCGCCCTTTGGTGGCGTGGGTGCCTCCGGCAACCACAGAGCGAGCGCCTACTACGCCGCTGACTACTGTGCGTATCCGGTTGCCTCCGTCGAAGACAGCAAAGCCGCCATGCCGGAACAGTTGTCTCCCGGCTTGACGTTTTAAGAGAAAATGGGGATGCCAATGCAGCAGAGATGGCTTAACGCCGCCGACTACTGTGTCATATCCCCGGTTGCCTCCGTCGAAGACAGCAAGGCTGCCATGCCGGATCAGCTGTCGCCCGGCCTGCGCTTCTAATAACGACACGGGGCATCCAGCGGTGCCCCGATCTGTACCCGCAATCAAAGGAAAGAGAGATGCAAAAGGATATCGACACCCTGTTCAGCCATCTGTGGGACAACTACATCAAGGTGACCCCGAGCGCCCTCAAGGTGCACACCCTGCTGGGTGGCGGCGAGCCCATCGTCAACGATCACGTGGCGTTTCGTACCTACAACCTGCCCAAGCTGGGGCTGGAGAAGCTGGCCGCCCACTTTCTGGCGCTCGGTTACGAGCACAAGGGCGAGTACGTCTTCAAGGCCAAGAAGC
Organism: Aeromonas sp. YN13HZO-058; assembly: GCF_001921245.1. NCBI lineage: Bacteria > Pseudomonadati > Pseudomonadota > Gammaproteobacteria > Aeromonadales > Aeromonadaceae > Aeromonas > Aeromonas sp. YN13HZO-058. The sequence continues at coordinate 101,972 of NZ_MQSY01000069.1, forward strand.
TCTACGCCAAGCACTTCGAACATCAGGATCCGGACGCTCCCAAGGTGTTTATCAGCGAGCTGAAGGTCGAAGAGCTCTCCCCGGCTGCCCAGGCCATCATCCACAAGCTGGCGGATCAGGTGCCCGATCATCTGACCGATACCCCGGCATTTCTCTACACCGGTGCCCCCTGGCAGGTCTCCTATGCCGATTATCAGACTCTGCTGGCGGAGAGCGAGTATGCGGCCTGGATGGCGGCATGGGGCTATCGTGCCAACCACTTCACGGTCAATATCAACAAGCTGAAGGATTTCGACACCATCCATCAGGTCAATGCGGCGCTGAAGGCGGCGGGGTTCGTCCTCAACAGCGTGGGTGGCGAGGTGAAGGGAGACCCGCAGGTGATGCTGGAGCAATCCTCCACCATGGCAGACAAAGCCGAGGTGCCGTTCAGTGATGGGGTGCGTACCATCCCGAGCTGCTTCTACGAGTTTGCCCTGCGCTACCCGCAGCCAGATGGCGTGCTCTATCCGGGCTTTGTCGAGGCCTCGGCCGACAAGATCTTCGAATCGACGAATGCCATGTAACGGGAACCACCCTGTTTCAGTCGCAACGCCTCCTCGCCGGAGGCGTTTTGTTTGGCGCCGAGTGAGGGTGGCGGGTGTTGCCTGACACCTCAGTGAAAGGGATTTGTACGGCGCCTAACTGATAAAGATTTGTTGATAAAAATGTGAACGAGATCACCTGACGCGCCACAGATTGACGCAGGCGGTGGAGCAAAAAGGAGTAGAATGACGCTTTATTTTTGCGGGGTCAATCGATGCCTAACTATCACTTTTTCAAGCAGGGTCAGGCGCTTACCTATCTAGATGCCAATGCGCCCAGCTATAGCGATGAGCGTCGTCAACTGGTCGAACAGGGATTTGCCGCCATCGCCGCCCCCACCTTTGCAGATACCCCGGCCCAAGCCCTTGAGCTGCTGCGCACTCATCAGGCACTACAGGACGAGGCACAGGCCAACGCCCTTTGCCTGACGGTGGCCGCTATTCCGGCGGCGATCGCCGCGCTGACCGGGCACTGAACATTGCCAGCGCCATGCCTGCGTAGGTAAAAAATGGTGCCATGGTCATGGCACCCTCTTATCGGTTTGCCTGTTTGCCCTGAGCGGTTTACCGCTGGTGCAGGTCACCTTCAATGACCAGCACGGTATCCATTCCTGCCGCCTTGCCTGCCTCAAGCCCGATGCGGGTATCTTCAAACACCAGACAGTTCGCCGGATTGGCGCCGAGCAGTTCTGCCACCCGCAAAAAGGTGTCGGGGTGCGGTTTGTGGTTGGTGACATCATCGGCACTCACCACCACCGAGATATAGGCATCGAGCCCGGTGCTCTTCAGGATGGAGTCCGCCTGACTGCGCGGTGAGCCGGTGCCAATCCCCATCTTCACCTTGCCGTGATAGTGCCTGACCAGCTCCCACATCTTGGGAAAGACGCTGACCTTGTCGATATGTTCCATATAGAGGGCAATCTTGCGGCGGGTAAAGGCCTCGACATCCACCGTCAGCCCCTGCTGCTCGGCCAGCATGGCGATGATCTTGCGGGTGGGAATGCCACCGTATTGATAGAGCTGCTCCCGCTCGAAGGGGATGCCGAACTCGGCACAGGTGAGTTCCCAAGCATCCAGATGAAGGGGCATGGAATCCACCAGGGTGCCATCCATATCGAAAATCAGGGCATCGTAGTGATCAAACCGGTACTGCTCGTTCATGGGGACTCCTCGGACTGAATTCGGACTAAATAGTGCAGGCTAACAGAACCGGTCGGCACTTTGTGGGATCAGCCTCATGGTTGGGCTGATTGTGGCCGCCGTTTTTTCTATCTCTTGCTGATTTGTGAGACAATAATCCGTTCATTGCCGGATACTTTGGCATATCAGATCAGCGAGTCCGCTTATGACCTCGAAAATATCCCCCAAAACTATTTTCTCTAGCGTGGCGCTGGTGATCGCGCTCGGTTCACTGGAAAAGAGCATAGTCACCACCCCGCTGCCTATGATTGGCGCCGAGTTGCACGCCGGTGCCGCCCTCACCTGGGTGGTGACCGCCTATCTGCTGGCGGCCACCGCCGTGCTGCCCCTCTACGGCAAGCTGAGCGATCTCTTTGGCCGGGTGCGGATGCTCAATATCGGTATCGGCCTGTTTCTGGCGGGCTCGGTGGCCTGTGCTCTCTCTCAGGATCTGCCGACCCTGCTGGCAGCACGGGTGCTGCAAGGGCTGGGGGGCGGAGGTCTGATTGCCCTCGCGTTTACCGTGATTGCCGATACTATTCCGCCGCGGGAGGTGGGCAAGTATCAGGGCTACATTTCGGCGGTCTATGCGGTCTCCAGCATCGCTGGCCCCTTGCTCGGCGGTTATTTCACCGAGCAGCTCAGCTGGCGCTGGATCTTCTGGATCAATCTGCCGCTCGGGGCGCTGGCGGTCTTTCTCATCAACCGCAACCTCAAGCAGCTCAACGTACGTCGCCACAGTCGCTTCGACTGGAAGGGGGCGGGTCTGCTGATTACCGTCACCACGCTCACCCTGTTGCTGCTCTCGCCGGAGGCGGCGCTGCCTGCCGTCTGGCTTTCGGCGGCGCTGGGCGTTGCACTGCTGCTGCTCGTTCTGATTGAGCGGCGTGCCCACGACCCCATATTGCCTGCCCATCTGGCCCGGCTGCCCGGCTATCTGGTGAGCGTGCTGCTGGTGATGCTATCCCAGTTGCTGATGTTTGCCGTGCTGGTCTATCTGCCGTTGCAGATGCAGTGGCAGAAGGGGTTGAGCGCCAGCGAGAGCGGGATGAGCATGGTGATCTTCATGATCTGCATTACCGCCGGCGCCTTTGTCGGCGGCAAGCTGATTGGCCGTACCGGTCACTACAAGAGCTTTGTTGCGGTGGGGTTTGCGCTGGCGGCGGTGGCGCTGTGGCAGATCCACTTCGATGCCTGGGTCAAGCTGGCGCTCGGGTTTGCCGGTATTGGTCTGGGTCTGGTGCTGCCCGCCCTCTCGGTGGTGGTGCAAAATGCCCTGCCACGGGAAGATCGCGGCATCGGCATGTCGCTGTTCAACTTTGGGCGGGAGCTCGGCGGTGCCGTTGGCGTGGCCATCTGCTCCATGCTGTTTCATTTCCGCCTGCCAGCCGGCAGCGATGGCGATCTGAGCCGACTTGCCCCCGATCTGCTGGCCCCGGGCTTCAGCGCGACCTATATCGGCATGGCATTGATCGCCACGCTGGCGCTGCTCATCACCCTGCTGGCGTTGAAGCGTCATGAGCTGGCCTCCATCAGCGCCTGATTTGACCTGCGCCGACATTGGCTCGCCATAGCTAGCATCAGGGCTCCCCACGGGGAGCCCTGATTGTTATTTGGCGAATAGCGTGGCTGTTGCCATCAAGCCATGCGCGAGTTACTCCTGCGCCGGACTCTCCTTGCCCGCCAGCTGGCTCAGCCAGGCGAAGCGGCGATTCGCCTCCTGTTCGGCCTCTTCATAGAGTTTGCAGGCTACCTCCGGCAGCTGGCGTTCCAGCCGCTGGAAGCGGGGCTCATGGCGCAAGGTCTCGGCCAGCGAGGCATTGGGGGCTCGCGAGTCGAGCGCCAGCGGCAGTTTGCCCTCGTCAGCGCGGCGCGGGTCGAAGCGGTAGAGGGGCCAGAAGCCGGTGGCGGTCAGCTGTTTCATCTGCTCATGGCTCTCGGCCATGTCGTAGCCATGCTCCTCGCAGGGGCTGTAGGCGATGATGAGCGAGGGCCCCGGATAGGCTTCCGCCTCCTGAATCGCTTTTACCGTCTGGTTCATCTGGGCGCCGAGGGAGATCTGCGCCACATAGACGTGGCCATACATCATCACGCTGGCCCCGAGATCCTTACGTGCCTTGCGTTTGCCCTGCTCGCCAAACTTGGTAATGGCACCAAGCGGGGTTGCCTTCGACTGCTGGCCGCCGGTGTTGGAGTAGCACTGGGTGTCGAGCACCAGCACATTGATGTTCTCCCCCAGACTCAGCACATGGTCGAGCCCGCCAAAGCCGATATCGTAGGCCCAGCCATCGCCGCCGATGAGCCAGACCGATTTTTCCACCAGATAGTCTGCATCGCGAGCCAGTTCTTGGGCTGCCGGGGTCTGGCTCTCCTGCAGCAGCGTTCGCAACTGCTGGATATGGGCCCGCTGTTCGGAAACTGGCTGGTTGGCATCGCCGAGCGCCTCGCGCAGCGCTGCCGGTATGGTGTCGCCCAAGCTCGCCAGCAGACGGCGCACCCGCTCCCTGTGCTGATCGACGGTAAGACGGAAGCCAAGTCCGAACTCGGCGTTGTCTTCGAACAGAGAGTTGGCCCATGCCGGCCCGCGCCCGTCGGCGTTGGTGGTGTAGGGGGTGGTAGGTAGGTTGCCGCCATAAATGGACGAGCAGCCGGTGGCGTTGGCAATCAGCAGCCGGTCGCCATAGAGCTGGGTCAGCAGCTTGATGTAGGGGGTCTCGCCACAGCCGGAGCAGGCGCCCGAGTATTCAAACAGCGGCGAGATGAGCTGGGAGGTGCGGATGTCGATGCGCTCCAGCTGCTCGGCGCTGCGCTCTGGCAGGTCGAGGAAGAAATCGTAGTTGGCCTTCTGCTCGTCGAGGTGATCGAGGCGTGAAGCCATATTGATCGCCTTGCGATCCGGGTTGCTGCGATCCTTGGCCGGGCACACCTCGACGCAGAGATTGCAGCCGGTGCAATCCTCCGGCGCCACCTGCAGCACATACTGCTGGCCGCGCATGTCACGGGATTTCACATCCAGCGCATCCAGGGTAGCGGGAGCAGCGGCCAGTGCATCGGGTTCTACCACCTTGGCGCGAATGGCCGAGTGGGGACAGGCGGCGACGCAGTAGTTGCATTGGGTACAGAGCTCCGCCTCCCAGATGGGGATCTCCTTGGCGATGTTGCGCTTCTCCCAGCGGGTGGTACCGACCGGCCAGGTGCCATCCGGCGGGAAGGCGGAAACCGGCAGGCTGTCACCCAGTCCCGCCAGCATGGCGGCGGTGACGGTCTGGACAAAGTCGGGGGCCTTGGCCGAAACCACCGGCGGACGGGGGCGGCTGGCGGGATCCAGCTCACCCAGCGGCACCCGGGTCAGGGCGGCGCAGGTTGCCTCCAGTGCCATCCAGTTGCGCTCGACCAGTGTCTGCCCCTTGCTGCCATAGCTGGTGGCGATGGCCTGCTTCAGCAGGCTGGTCGCCTCTGCGGGGGGAATGATGGCGCTGAGCTGGAAGAAGGCCATCTGCATCACGGTATTGATGCGGTTGCCGAGCTGGCAGTCGCGGGCAATTTTGGCGGCGTTGATGATGTAGAAGCGCGCCTCTTTCTCGCGCAGGGCGTGCTGTACCTCGCTGGGTAGCCGTTGCCAGATCTCCGCTTCGCTGTAGGGGGTGTTGAGCAGGAAGATGCCGCCCGCTTTCAAGCGCTCCGCCATCCGGTACTTGTCGACAAACTGCCACTGATGGCAGCCGATAAAGTCGGCCTCTTCCACCAGATAGGCCGATTGCTGCGGCCGCTCGCCCACCCGCAGGTGAGAGACGGTGAGGCCGCCCGCCTTCTTGGAGTCGTAGACGAAATAGCCCTGCGGATAGAGGTCGGTGTGGTTGCCGAGGATCTTGATGCTGTTCTTGGCCGCCGAGACGGTGCCATCGCTGCCAAGGCCGTAGAAGAGCGCCTCCAGCTTGTGTTGATGGCTGTGAATGAGGCTGTGCGAATCCAGCGCTGCCAGCGGCAGCGAGAGACCTGTGATGTCATCGAAGATGCCGACGGTAAAGCGCGGGCGCGGGTTCTCCTGTGCCAGTTCGGCAAACACCGCCAGCGCGCAGGCGGGGCCGAACTCTTTGGAGGAGAGGCCGTAGCGGCCGCCGATAACCCGCGGCAGGCTTGCCCGCTCGCCCCGGCTGACCGCTTCGGCCAGCGCTGTCATCACGTCGAGATAGAGGGGCTCGGCCTGTGCGCCCGGCTCCTTGGTGCGATCCAGTACGGCGATGGAGCGGGCACTCTCGGGAATCGCGGCCAACAGGTGTCCGGCCGAGAAGGGACGGAACAGCCGCACCTTCACCAGCCCCACCTTCTCCCCTTGGGCAAGCAGGCGTTCGATGACTTCTTCACAGGTGCCGATGGCCGAGCCCATCAGCACCACAATCCGCTCCGCCTGCGGGTGGCCGACATATTCAAACGGTCGGTAGTGGCGGCCGGTCTGCTCGCCAAAAGCCTGCATCGCCTCGCTCACATGGCCATAGGCGGCGTCATACCAGGGGTTGCTCGCCTCCCGGCACTGGAAGTAGGTGTCCGGGTTGGCGGCGGTGCCGCGAATGACCGGTTTGTCGGGGGTGAGCGCCCGGTCACGATGGGCGCGGATGGCATCTGCGGGCAGCAGGGCGCGCAGGGTGTCGTCAGCGAGCGGCGCTATCTTGGCGATCTCGTGAGAGGTACGAAAGCCGTCGAAGAAGTGGATAAAGGGGAGGCGGCTGTTGAGGCTCGCTATCTGGGAGATCAGGGCGAAATCCTGCGCCTCCTGCACATTGCTGGCACAGAGCATGGCGCAGCCGGTCTGGCGCACCGCCATCACGTCCGAGTGATCGCCAAAGATCGATAGCGCATGGGTCGCCACGGTGCGCGCCGCCACATGCAGTACAAAGGGGATGAGCTGACCCGCCAGCTTGTAGAGGTTGGGGATCATCAGCAGCAACCCCTGCGACGAGGTAAACGAGGTCGCCAGCGCGCCGGTCTGCAGGGCGCCGTGGACGGCGGCGATGGCGCCCCCTTCCGACTGCATCTCGACAACCCGGGGGATATCCCCCCAGAGGTTCTTGCCTCGCTCGCTCGACCAGGCCGACGACTGCTCAGCCATGGCCGAGCTGGGGGTGATGGGGTAGATGGCGATGACTTCGCTGGTGCGGTACGCCACCGAGGCGACTGCGTTATTCCCGTCTGTGGTGATCATCTGTTTTCCACTTTGCTATGCCAGTTTGAAGGCCGATAGTTGCATCGGCAATGGATAGGTCGCAGGCATAGTAAGAGGGGCAATGAGAGCGTATCAAACGGGATAAATAATCAATTAATAAGTCAGTAATAGTGGTTAATTTAATCCCGTTGCGTGGGAGCGTGATTTTCTGCTGGTAGCCAACGTGGGGCGATTGACGGGCTATTGCTATGGCCCGTCAACACTGGGTTAACCCTGCTCCACTTGCAGCCAGATGGCGCACTGATAAGGGGCGAAGAGCTGCAGCGGTTCGCCTGGGTAATTGGCCAGCAGCAACCGCATCTCGTCTGCCACCTTGTCGAAGTGGGGCATCTGCAAGGGGTTCGCCGTGAGATTGGCGAGCAGCAGCAGGGTGTGCCGCTCTCCGCTTGCCGGATCCTGCCAGTGGCGGCGATAGCTGATGCGCTCGGGATCATCCCCATCCAGCAGTTCGAAATTGCCGTGACGAACGACAGGGTGAGCCTTGCGCAGGGCGATAAGCTGGCGATAGCAGTGAAACGGGGAGTCGGGGCGGGCCAGCTGCTCGTCAGCATTTATCTCGACATGGTTGGCATTGAGGGCAATCCAGGGCGTGGTGGCGCTGAAACCGGCGTGGGGGCCGGCCTCCCACTGCATCGGGGTGCGGGCGTTATCGCGGCCGATGGCATCGAGCCGCCGACTCAGCTCGGCAGGATCCAGCCCTGACTGGCTGGCGCGGTAGTTGATCGCCTCCACGTCGCGCAGCTCGTCCGGCTGCCAGTGGCGGTTGGTCATGGCCAGCTCCTCCCCCTGATAGATAAAAGGGGTGCCCTGCATCATGTGCAGCACCATGGCCCACAGCTTGGCACTGGTTTCACGCCACTCGGGTCTGTCATCGCCAAAGCGGGAGACGGCGCGGGGCAGGTCGTGGTTGCCGAGAAACAGGCTGTTCCAGCCACGCCCGTGTAGCCCTTGCTGGTGGCGGGCCATGGCCCGTTTGAAGGCGAGAGGATCGAAGCGGGAGGTCCACTTGTCGTGACCCAGCCCCAGATGTTCGAAGTTGAACACCATGCTGAACTCGCTGCCATCCGTGCTGGAGTAGCGCTGCATATGGGCGAGATCGGCCCCCCAGGTCTCCCCCACCGTGATGATCCCCTTGCCGCCGAAGCTCGCAGCATTGAGCTCGCGGATATAGTCGTGCAGGCGGGGGCCATTGCTCATGGCAAGTCGGTCCCACTCCTTGCTCACCATATCGATCACATCGAAGCGAAACCCCTTGATCCCTTTGCCCAGCCAGAAGTTGATCACCGCCGCCATCTCGGCCCGCACCGCCGGGTTGTCCCAGTCCAGATCGGCCTGACTCGCATCGAAGTTGTGCAGGTAGTAGCGATCAAGCGCTGGCACATATTCCCAGCCGCTACCGCCAAAAATCGAGGTGATAGGGTGAGCGTCAACGAAGGCCTGGTCGCGAAACACGTAATAGTCCTGATAGTGAGGATCCCCCGCCAGCGCCTGCACAAACCACTCATGCTCGGTGGAGGTATGGTTGGCGACGATATCCATCATAAGGCCGATACCACGGGCGGCGGCCTCGCTGATCAGCTGTTCCATCTCGGCCAGAGTGCCAAAGGCGGGGTCGATGGCGCGGTAGTCCGCCACGTCGTAGCCGTTGTCCCGCTTGGGGGAGCGATAGATGGGGGTGAGCCACAGCATATCGACACCCAGCTGTGCCAGATAGTCGAGGCGCTGGCGGATGCCGTTGATATCGCCCATGCCGTCGCCATCGCTGTCCTGAAAACTCATGGGGTAGATCTGGTAGATGACGCAGCTATCGAGGTTGATGGCGGGCGTGTGGCGGGGTTGCGGGTTCATCAGCGTGGCCGGTTGGGGGAAGAGATTTTCTATCTTACGCAGATGAACGGGCACTCAACAGGGCAGGGGAAGCCTTGAAAAGGGTTCCATTATTGGCTGATTACCGAAAATGAGGGGAGGGTCACAAAGGCGCCATCCCGAGTCACGGACGTGGTCGGGATGGCGGTTTACTCATCTACACTGTGGCATGAGCCGTTATCGGGTGGCCCCTGCCTGCTCGGCGTTTGGCTCTTGCTGGCGCTCTGACTTCTCTTGTTGGCGTTCCGCCTGCGCCTCCAGCTCCTTGCCGAGGAAGTAGTTCAGGAAGGTGCGGATCACCGCGATGATGGCAAGGCGGATCAGCTCCTCCTTGCTCGGCGCGACTGTGGTGGCCAGGATGTCGGCGGCGAGCTGGAACTCCAGCGCCAAGATGAGCCAACTGCCGAAACAGAGGCGAATGCGCGGAAAGCCGGGCTGGTGATCCCGCACCCGCGCCGCCAGCCAGAGGGTCTTGCCAAGCCCTATCACCACACAGGCGATGGAGATGATCTCCAGCAGCAGCTGGAACAGCTCGACCCCGTGCATCATGCCCTCTCGCAGGCTCGCTATCTCAAACACTCGGGTCACCTCCCTGATTCAAAAGAGCACACTATTAACATATTGCTCGGCAAAGGCCAAATCATAGGTGCCTGATAAGCATCGCGATCTGCTCAATAAGCTGGCGCGCCGCTGGGCTCACACCTGCCAGTTGGAAGAAGCCGTGTATAACACCCAGTTGCCGCTGACAGGTAGCCGTGACACCGGCTTGCAGCAGTTTGCGATAGAGGGCTTCCCCCTCGTCGCGTAGCGGATCATATTCCGCCGTCACAATATGGGTCGGCGGTAATCCTGACAGGGCGGGATGGTGGAGCGGGCTGGCTTCGGGGTGAGTGGTGGGCTGCTCACCCAGATAGGCGTGAAAACCGCTTAGCAGCATGTCGCGGGTGATGAGGTAGTCCTCACCGAGCTGCTGATAGCTGTCACTTTCGCCCCGTGCATCGAGCATTGGATAGATGAGCAGCTGGGCCGCTGGCAAGGGGGAGCCTTGCTCCTTGAGTCGCAAGGTGGTGATGAGGGCGAGGTGGCCGCCGGCACTGTCGCCAGCAAGGACAATCCGTGCTGGATCGCCATGCCATTTCTCCACATCTGCCATGATGGCCTGCGTGGCTGCCTGTGCGTCATCGTGGGCGGCAGGATAGGTGTGTTCAGGCGCAAGGCGAGTATGTACCGCAAACACCAGTGCCTCGGCGCGATTGCACAGCATCCGCATCTGGCGGTCGTGGGTGTCGAACTCACCGCTGACAAAACAGCCGCCATGAAAGTAGATCAGGGCCGGACGGCTTGCACTTGAGGTGGACGCTGGTTGATAGAGGCGAACGGAATAGTGGCCACGTTGCCACTCTTCGACAGCGCCAACCTCTTCCCGTTCACCACCCAATACGGCAGAGGCAAGATAGCCTTCACGCCGCTCCTGCCAGCTCAGGCTGCTCGCCTTGGGGCGGCCTGCTGCAATGAAATCCGCCACCATGGCCGCAATGGCCGGTTCAAGTTGTGTTTCCATAACGCACCAATGACTGTATATAAAAACAGTTATTTTGCGCTTTTAGCCAGAGAGCGCAACCGGCGTTAGCTGAGGCAGCTCACAAAATCAGGCTTCAATCAGCTGGAATTCAATCACATAGAGCGGCGGCAGATCGGGGTAGATATCGCGGATCACATCTTTCAGCTCGGGGAGGGTCATGTTCTCCTGACGGGCATGCTCGTCATTCAGTTCATCGAAGGCGACTGCGTTGATGGAGAGCACCTCGATGGTGCCAAAGGGCTGGTGCTCCGGGTTGGTAAACAGCGCCAGCCGCTGGCCGGGCTGCCAGTTGGCCTCGCTCTCGTCGCGGATGGTGATGGTCTTGCGGCCCGCCTGAATATCGGCGACGAAGCGGCTGAAGAAGGTGAATTCGGGATAGGAATGGGCTGACATGGTGACTCCTGACAGGGTGAATCGAAATTGGGTGAATGGAAATCAAAGGTCGAGATAGGCGCGCAGCCTGGCCAGATCGGCGATGGCGGGGCCCTCGGCCCCTTCGCAGACAATCCCCTGCTCGATCAGCTCCTTGAGGGCGCGGCGGTAGACCCGCTCGGTGGTGCCAAAGCGTGCCGCCTCGTGGGCCCGCTTGCGTGACCCCAGCATCGGGGTGCGCTGGCGCTCGCGCCACAGCTCATAGGCGATGTTGTAGGCGATGGGGTGGAGCAGGCGGCTGGTGGTGATCTCCAGGGTATCGAGATAGTCGCTGGCAAGCGCGGCGGCAAAGAACAGGGTCAGCTCGGGTTCGGCCAGCAGTCGCTGGGCCAGCTTGTGGGCACAGATGACCCGGGCATCGAGCTCGGTCTCGGCCACCACGTTCCACTGCACCGGGGTGGCGCTGAAGAACTCCATCTCGCCGAAAATCTGGCTATGGCAGGCTATTTCGCCGAGCTGGAAGCTGCGGCCCGAGTGCACCGTGCTGTTGAGGGAGACCCGGCCACGTTCGACCAGATAGAGCTGCTCGCTCTGCTCCCCCTGGCGCATGATCAATTCGCCCGGCAGGTAGCGGCGCAGAAACAGGGTGCAAGCCTCGAGCGCCGCGGCAAAGCGGGGTTCAAGCTGCTGGAGTTCGGCGTGAAAGCGGCCGAGGGGGTAGGGCTGTTGCTGCATGACTTGCCTGTCGCACCGGATGACGAGGGCCATGAGGCTAGCAAGAGTGCGGGCCGGATACCAGCCCGCACGGTAGCGGATGTGCCGCAGTTAACGGTTTGTGGTTTATTGCGCCAGCGCGTGGAGGGCGGCCGCGATGGCTTGCTGCTCACCGGTCATCATCGCCTGTTCGGCGCTGGCGTAATCCGCCACCCCTTGCTGCACATCCTGCTCGAACAGCACCACGTTGCAGAGCACGGCGGCGACCCGCACCTTGCGCAGGCGCCCCACGGTCAGCAGGGTGGCGGTCTCCATATCGGCACCGAGCACGCCACGGGCATGCCAGTAGCGGCACACCTCCTGCTCGTCATCCCGATAGAAGCTGTCGTGGGAACGCACCAGCCCATGCCAGTAAGGCTGACTGCCGGTCGCCACATGGTTGAGCAGCGCCGCTTGCAGCCAGATATCGGCGCAGGCGGGATACTCGGCAGGCAGATAGGCCTGTGAGGCCCCCTCATTGCGTACCGCCCCTTCCACCACGATAAGGTCGCCGAGCCCGATGTCGTGTTGCAGTGCACCAGCGGAGCCGACCCGGATCAGCGAGCGGGCGCCTGCTTGCACCAGCTCCTCCAGCGCGATGATGGCGGACGCGCCACCGATGCCGGTGCTGCAGACCGTGATGGGCAGCCCCTGATAGCGGCCGTTGATGAGGCGAAACTCCCGGTTTTGCCCCAGCACCTCACACTCTTCAAGCTGGCTGGCGATGCGATCGACCCGGGCCGGGTCGCCGCACAGCACCACCCGCTCGGCAATCTGGTCGGGGCGGCACTGGAGATGGGGTAATAACGTCATGGCTTACAGACCTTGTGGTTGGCGCTTGGCGGCAATCACCCAGAGGCGGGTGCCGTTGGCGGCGATAAACAGCAGGATCAGGTACTCCAGCGACATGGCATAGACGCCCTGCGCAGCATAGACACCGATGCTGATGATGTTGATGACGACCCAGAGGATCCAGTTTTCCACGTATTTGCGGGTCATCAGGATCTGGGCGACCACCGAGAGCACCGTCATGCTGGCATCCCAGAACGGGAAGGCATCGGGGGAGGGCTCGGGGGTGGCCAGGTTGGCACCAAACAGGTTGAGCAGGGAGACCGAGGTGCGCGCCAGGGTGGCGAAGACCGGGTCGATATAGCGGGTCAGCAGGGCGATGGCCAGCACGCTCACGGCGGCGGTCACCATCAGTTTGGATTTGCTGAGCCAGCGGATCTGCAGGGTATCCCCCTGATCGTTGGCCGGGCGGGTCCAGGCGTACCAGCCGTAGACGTTGGCGCAGAAGAAGAACAGCTGCAGCATCAACAGTCCGTAGAGCTGGATCTGGAAGAAGATGATGGCAAACAGGCTGACGTTGATCAGGCCAAACAGGTAGTTGATGGTCTTCTCCTGACTGGCGAACCAGATGCAGGCCAGCCCGAACAGGGTGCCGATGGCTTCAATCCATGACATGGCATAGCCGCCACCCAGCGGGATGGTCACCAGGGTGTTATTGATGCTGAACAGCTCGAATATGCTCATTTTCTGATCCTTAGGCATGAGGGTAAGTATGCGAGGGCGCCATTCTAAGGGGTGAGGGGGAGGAGGGGCAGGACTTTTGTCCGCCCCGGGCTTGGCCCATATCAAAGAAATCGCCGCTGGTGCCCGGTTATTCCAGCACTGATGGGTTATGGTGTCCCCGCTGGCCGGACTTTATTGATATGTAACAAGATGATAGCGCCATGGCTGTGGTCTGATAGAGTCCACTCTCCGGGAGGAGAATTACGTGATAAAAGGAGGTTGCATTGAATTCCGAGCTTGTCTGGGTGCTCTGTCTGCTGGCTGGTGCCATCTATCTCTTCATGACCAACAAGGTGCGCATGGACGTGGTGGCCCTGGGTGTGGTCATCCTGTTTGTGCTGAGCGGCACACTCACCCTGCCGGAGGCGTTGGCGGGCTTTAGCGATCCCAACGTCATTCTGATTGCCGCCCTGTTCGTGGTGGGTGAGGGGTTGGTGCGCACCGGCATCGCCTATCAGGTGGGGGATGCGCTGGTGAAGGTGGCGGGCAGCAGCGAGACCAAACTGCTGGTGCTGCTGATGGTGGCGGTGGCGAGTCTGGGAGCGGTGATGAGCAGCACCGGGGTGGTGGCCATCTTTATCCCGGTGGTGTTGAGCGTGGCGAACCGGATGGGCATCCCCGCCGGTCGTCTGATGATGCCCCTCGGCTTTGCCGGGCTTATCAGCGGCATGATGACGCTGGTGGCCACGCCCCCCAACATGGTGGTCAACAGCGAGCTGATGCGCCACGGCATTCACGGCTTCGGCTTCTTCGATTTCACCCCCATGGGCGTGCTGATCCTGGGGCTGGGCATTCTCTACATGCTGCTGGTGCGCGGCTCTTTGGTGGGCGAGGGGGAAGAGGGCAAAGGCAAGCCGACCGGGCGCCGCACCCTGCGTGACCTGATACGTGATTACCGGCTGGCCGGTCGGGCCCGCCGTCTGGCGCTACGGCCGGACTCCCCGCTGATTGGCCATACCCTGGATGAGCTGCAACTGCGTGCCCGCTATGGTGCCCACGTCATCGGGGTGGAGCGTTGGCGCAAGTTCCGCCGGGTGATGGTGCCGGTGTCGGGGATCAGTGAATTTCAGGCCAAGGATGTACTGCTGATCGACATGTCCGATCCCGAAGTGGATGTGCGGGCGTTTTGCAGCGAGGCACGGCTCGAACCCATGATCCTGCGCGGGGAGTACTTCTCCGATCAGGCGCGGGAGGTGGGGATGGCCGAGGTGTCGCTGATCCCCGAGTCCAAGCTGTTGGGCAAAAGCGTGCGGGAGGTGACCTTCCGCTCCAGCTATGGGCTGAGCGTGGTGGGGCTGCGTCGCGACGGCGAGGCGCTGGCAGGCAAGCTGGTGGACGAGCCGCTGCAGATGGGGGACACCCTGCTGGTAGTGGGCAACTGGAGCCATATCCGGCTGCTGCAGACCCACAGCCGCGACTTTCTACTGATGGGCTTGCCTGCCGAGGTGGACGAGATGGCTCCCGCCCGCAGTCAGGCCATTCATGCCCTCTTCTGTCTCGGGGTGATGATCCTGCTGATGGTGACCGATCCAGTGCCCAACGTGATTGCCGCGCTGATCGCCTGTCTGCTGATGGGCAAGTTTCGCTGCATCGACATGGAGAGTGCCTACAAGTCGATCCACTGGCCGACTCTGATCCTGATTGTCGGTATGCTGCCCTTTGCGCTGGCGCTGCAAAAAACCGGCGGAGTGGACCTTATCGTCGGTGGCCTGATGAATGCAGTGGGGGAGATGGGGCCGCGCGTGATGCTGGCCAGTCTGTTTGCGCTCTGCGCGGTGATCGGGCTCTTTATCTCCAATACCGCCACCGCGGTACTGATGGCGCCCATTGCGCTGGGCACGGCGCAGCAGATGGGGGTATCGCCCTATCCGTTCGCCATGACCATTGCCATCGCCGCCTCAGCCGCCTTTATGACGCCGGTCTCGTCACCGGTGAATACTCTGGTGCTGGGGCCGGGCAACTACAAATTCGCCGACTTTATCCGCATCGGGGTGCCCTTTACCCTGTTGGTGATGGCGGTGAGCGTGGTGGCTATTCCCTGGTTCTTCCCGTTCTGATAACCGGGATGATGAATGTGTGTACCAGCGGCCTGTGGGCCGCTTTTTTGTGGCCGGGAGACGAGAGTGGCAAGGCGTGATCGGGATCAGTGAAGGGGGGTGAGAACGTGAATTAACGTGGAGATGGATTGATAGAGGAGTGAGAGAAAAAACTGGGGAGAGACAAATTTCAGATACAAAAAAACCAGCGTGAGCTGGTCTGTTTGGTACTGCTATTAATGGTGCGGAAGGAGAGACTCGAACTCTCACGCCTAGGGCGCCAGAACCTAAATCTGGTGCGTCTACCAATTTCGCCACTTCCGCAATATTAATGGTGGCTATGACGGGATTCGAACCTGTGACCCCCGCATTATGAGTGCGATGCTCTAACCAACTGAGCTACATAGCCGTTTGTTATCGACCACAAACGTGGAAGAGAACAGAAAAATGGCTGGGGTACTAGGATTCGAACCTAGGGATGGCGAGATCAAAACCCGCTGCCTTACCGCTTGGCGATACCCCAACAGTGCTCTTCAACAATCACGAGACTGGCAAAGAACTTCAAAAATGGCTGGGGTACTAGGATTCGAACCTAGGGATGGCGAGATCAAAACCCGCTGCCTTACCGCTTGGCGATACCCCAACAGTGCTCTTCAACAATCACGAGACTGGCAAAGAACTTCAAAAATGGCTGGGGTACTAGGATTCGAACCTAGGGATGGCGAGATCAAAACCCGCTGCCTTACCGCTTGGCGATACCCCAACAGTGCTCTTCAACAATCACGAGACTGGCAAAGAACTTCAAAAATGGCTGGGGTACTAGGATTCGAACCTAGGGATGGCGAGATCAAAACCCGCTGCCTTACCGCTTGGCGATACCCCAACAGTGCTCTTCAACAATCACGAGACTGGCAAAGAACTTCAAAAATGGCTGGGGTACTAGGATTCGAACCTAGGGATGGCGAGATCAAAACCCGCTGCCTTACCGCTTGGCGATACCCCAACAGTGCTCTTCAACAATCACGAGACTGGCAAAGAACTTCAAAAATGGCTGGGGTACTAGGATTCGAACCTAGGGATGGCGAGATCAAAACCCGCTGCCTTACCGCTTGGCGATACCCCAACAGTGCTCTTCAACAATCACGAGACTGGCAAAGAACTTCAAAAATGGCTGGGGTACTAGGATTCGAACCTAGGGATGGCGAGATCAAAACCCGCTGCCTTACCGCTTGGCGATACCCCAACAGTGCTCTTCAACAATCACGAGACTGGCAAAGAACTTCAAAAATGGCTGGGGTACTAGGATTCGAACCTAGGGATGGCGAGATCAAAACCCGCTGCCTTACCGCTTGGCGATACCCCAACAGAATTAATGGTGGCTATGACGGGATTCGAACCTGTGACCCCCGCATTATGAGTGCGATGCTCTAACCAACTGAGCTACATAGCCGTCTTGTGTTCAACCTGAGTCAAATACAAGTAAAAATGGCTGGGGTACTAGGATTCGAACCTAGGGATGGCGAGATCAAAACCCGCTGCCTTACCGCTTGGCGATACCCCAACAGCGCTCCTCAACAGTCATGAGACTGGCAAAGAACTTTTAAAAATGGCTGGGGTACTAGGATTCGAACCTAGGGATGGCGAGATCAAAACCCGCTGCCTTACCGCTTGGCGATACCCCAACAGCGCTCCTCAACAGTCATGAGACTGGCAAAGAACTTTTAAAAATGGCTGGGGTACTAGGATTCGAACCTAGGGATGGCGAGATCAAAACCCGCTGCCTTACCGCTTGGCGATACCCCAACTAGAGATGGTGGCTATGACGGGATTCGAACCTGTGACCCCCGCATTATGAGTGCGATGCTCTAACCAACTGAGCTACATAGCCAACCTTGCTTCCGATGAGTCGTTGCCTCGTCACCGTGCGGGCCGAATTATGCGTATCTGGCTCTGGGGCGTCAACCCTTTTTTTGCCAGAAAAACGCAATTTGAGTGCGTTTGACCAGTTATTGGCCTCTGTTGCGCAAAAGCCCAACAATCTGGTTTTTTTTAAGACATAGCCATCATTGCCCGGGCAATGACAGATAAAAAACAGGCCAGCAAATGCTGGCCTGTCATGGGATTAGACGTTGAACAGGAAGTTCATGATATCGCCATCTTTGACGATGTACTCTTTCCCTTCGGCGCGCATCTTGCCTGCTTCCTTGGCGCCTTGCTCACCCTTGTAGGTGATAAAGTCTTCAAAGGCGATGGTTTGGGCGCGAATAAAGCCTTTTTCAAAGTCGGTGTGGATCTTGCCAGCCGCTTGCGGGGCCGTGGCACCGACCGGGATGGTCCAGGCACGCACTTCTTTCACACCGGCGGTGAAGTAGGTCTGCAGGTTGAGCAGCTCGTAACCGGAGCGGATAACGCGGTTCAGGCCCGGCTCTTCGATGCCAAGGTCAGCCATGAACTCGGCGCGATCTTCGTCGTCCAGTTCGGCGATGTCGGCTTCAATGGCGCAGCAGACCACGACCACGACCGCGTTCTCGGCGGCGGCGATTTCACGCACCTTGTCGAGGTAGGGGTTATTTTCGAAACCGTCTTCCGCCACGTTGGCGATATACATGGTGGGCTTCAGGGTCAGGAAGTTGAGGTGGCTCACGGCGGCCAGCTCTTCTTTATCCAGCTTCAGACCACGGATCATCTGACCGTTTTCCAGCGCGACGCGGATCTTCTCCAGCACTTCCACTTCCAGCTTGGCATCCTTGTCGCCGCCTTTGGCGCGCTTGGACTGGCGGTGAATGGCACGCTCGCAGGCGTCCAGATCCGACAGGGCCAGCTCGGTGTTGATCACTTCGATATCGTCAGCAGGGGAGACCTTGCCGGCAACGTGAATGATGTTCTCGTCATCGAAGCAGCGCACCACGTGGCCGATCGCTTCGGTTTCACGGATGTTGGCCAGGAACTGGTTGCCCAGACCTTCGCCCTTGGAGGCACCGGCAACCAGGCCTGCGATGTCGACAAATTCCATGGTGGTCGGCACAACGCGCTGCGGATTGATGATGGCAGCCAGCTGATCGAGGCGGGGATCCGGCATCGGGACCACACCGGTGTTCGGCTCGATGGTGCAGAACGGGAAGTTGGCGGCTTCGATACCGGCCTTGGTCAGCGCGTTGAACAGGGTGGATTTGCCTACATTGGGCAGGCCCACGATACCGCATTTAAAACCCATGGATTGTTACCTTACTTGATGGATGCTGTTGAGGGTCGCCCGCAGGCGGCCCATGTCATGCTTGTTCTGGTCGTTGCTCATGCACCGGCACAATGCCCGTACAGGGTCAAACCGACTTATACCTTTTCAGCCTTGAAGCTGTGCAAGCGATTCATGGCCTTGGTCATATCTTGTTTGAACAGGATATCGGTGGCGCGCAGGGACTCATCCAGTGCGGCGTCGATCAGGCTCTGTTCACTGCTGGGAGCCTTGGTCAGGACGAAGCCTGCCACCTGCTCTTTGCTGCCGGGATGGCCGATCCCGAGACGCAGCCGGAAAAAGTTATTGTTGTTGCCCATCTTGGCGATGATGTCCTTGAGGCCGTTATGGCCACCATGACCACCGCCCTGCTTGAACTTGGCGATGCCTGGCGGCAGATCCAGTTCGTCATGGGCAACCAGCATTGCTTCCGGCTCAATCTGATAAAAACGCGCCAGTGCGGCCACCGCCTTGCCAGAGAGGTTCATATAGGTGTTCGGGATGAGCAGCCGCACATCCTGCCCCTCGACCAGAATGCGGGCAGTATGGCCGAAGAATTTGGGTTCTTCACGCAGGCTGACATTGTGCCAGCGGGCCAGTTGCTCCACATACCAGGCGCCCGCGTTGTGGCGGGTCTTGGCATATTCCGGGCCGGGATTGCCCAGTCCGACGATCAGTTTGATTTCGCTTGTCACGCTTGATGTCTTCACTCGCAGCTGCCGTGGGCACACTACCCAGGGCAATAGGACGCAATATTCTAGCCGCCGAGTGGCGATCACTCAACCAATGCTCATGTTATGGCGGAATTTGCCCCACTATTGCGGCAAATGGGGGCGGCTAATGGGTGGCTAACTGTGGGCAAACGGGCCTCTTGCATGAGGCCCGTTTCAGCTTACCGATGGACTGTGCCTGGTTGACTACCGTCGTTATTTGGCGCGCAGCAGGGTGACAGTATCTTCATCCAGCGCGGTCAGGGTGGGGCGGGCATCGCGCACATATTCCACGAAAGAGGCCGCATCGGTGCCGCAATCCACGCCGCTGGCCTTGCAATCGAGCACCTGGCCCGGGGCATAGACGGCGCTCAGCAGCTCGCCGTTTTGTACCACTTTTAGCACAGGGAAAGCAGTCAGCTTGCCATTGACGCTGGCGATATCGACCCGCTCGCTCTGGTGGCGCTGGGCATTGGCCAGTGCCTGCCAGCCATCGTTGCCGTTGGCGCTGTAGGCGTTCATCACTACCCGATAGCGCTGGCTATCCACCAGATCCTGCCACTCGCCGCTTGCGGTCTTGCGCTGCAATTGGGTCAGGGTGCCCGCTTTGCCAGCGTCGGTCTCCTGGAAGGTGTAACGCAGGTTGCCACCATAGGGGAACTTGCCAGCATGGGCGCTGGCGGGCAGGGTGGCGGTGATGGTTTCGCTCAGCAGGGCGCGCACCTCGGCGCCGGTCAGGGTCAGCACCGAGAGCTGGTTCTTGAACGGCAGCAGGGTGAGGGCACTATCCCCCTCGCGCCATTCGCCAGCGGGCAGTTCGGCGCGCACGCCGCCCACCGCCAGAAGGGCGAAGTCGACCGGCCCGCCGGTCAGGGCTTGCACTGCTGGCGTATTGGCCCAGTAGAACTCCCCTTCGGCAACCAGCGGCGCCACATCTGAGCCGTGGCTGTCGCTGCCGTTGTCGCCGGGGCGACGGGCATTTTGCAACTGCTCGGGAATGGTGCCGATCACCGGGCCATAGGCTTGCTCCAGCGCCGGTTTGTAATGGCTGTCGATGATGCCGCGCAGGCGCGGATCTTCATCCACGGTCACCAGATTGGGCTGGTTGTCGACAAACTGGCTCGCCTCTTTGCTGCGGGTGTCGTCGAGCGCCTGCTTGCGCGCCGCATCGGCGAAGAAGTCGCGGCTGGCCAGCAGGCTGTTGTGGCCCTGGCAGTCGGTCACCTGACCGTGGCTGTCAAAGGTCACCTGCGCCAGACCGATGGCCTGGGCATAGGAGCCCGCCTGCACCACGCAGGTTTTGCCGATGCCATCCGGATTGGTCACCAGCTTGGCGTAGTCGCCGGTCTTGCCCCAACCGATATTGCGAAAATCGCCAAGCAGGCTGTGGGAGTGGCCGCCGACGATGGCATCGAGGCCGTTTACCTTGGCCGCCAGCGCCAGATCCCGCTCGTTGCCGATGTGGGTCAGCGCCACGATCTGATGGATCCCTTTGGCTTGCAGCATGTCGACCGTGGCCTGAGCCGAGGCGACCTCTTTGCCAAAGCGCAGTTTGCCGACGTTGGGGGCGATATTGCCCATGTCTTCCAGCACCAGACCGACGACGGCGACCAGTTGTTTGCCCTGTGGCAGATTATTGATGTCGGTGACCGGGCTCTTCTGGTTGCCGTCAAAGGCGTAGACCACGAAAGGCTTGAGGTTGTCAGCCTTGCTGAGGGCCGGATCGGCCTTGGTGTCGAGGTTGGCGGCCAGCACCGGGAAGTTGACCCCCTCGATGAAGCGGGCCAGCTTCTGGTTGTCCAGATCGAACTCGTGGTTGCCCAGCGCCATGGCATCGAGGCCGAACTGGCTCAGCAACTCGGCGTTGGCCATCCCCTCGTTGAGCTTGAAGTAGCCGCTGCCCTGCCAGGCATCGCCGCCGTGCAGCAGCAGCAAGGGCTGGTTCTTGGCCAGCGCATCGGCCTGATAGGCTTTCGCCATGGTCAGCAGGCGCGGATAACCGCCGAAGCGGGTATAGAGGGTGTCCGTCTCCCCCTGCGGGGCAAAGATCTGCCCTTTGATCTCGGCATTGACCGGATCAAACTGGGAGTGAGTGTCGTTCATGTGCGCCAGGGTCAGCACGAAGGGCGGGTTCTCTTTGACGGGCTGACAGGCGAACAGGGCGCAGGTGAGGGTCGCGAGCAGGAGGGGACGCAAGCAATTCATGGGTAAATCCTTAAGCCTGCCGGGGGCAGGGTCGAACCAGATAGCAGAAAGTTGGAAAGAGAAGGTCCAGAAAGACGAAAACCGCCTGATGGCGGTTTTCGTTATTGCTGAATCTATCAATGCTCAAACATGGCAGAGATGGACTCTTCGTTGCTGATGCGACGAATGGCTTCGGCCAGTACAGTCGACAGGGTCAGCTGTTTGACTTTGCCAATCGCTTTCATCTCCGCGGTGAGCGGGATGGAGTCGGTGATGATCAGTTCATCGATCACCGAGTTTTTGATGTTCTCGACGGCAGTGCCGGAGAAGACCGGGTGAGTGGCGTAAGCGAATACTCGCTTGGCGCCGCGCTCTTTCAAGGCTTCTGCGGCTTTGCACAGGGTGCCGCCGGTGTCGATCATGTCATCGACGATGACGCAGTCGCGGCCGGCAACGTCACCGATCAGGTGCATGACCTGGGAGACGTTCGGGCGGGGACGGCGCTTGTCGATGATGGCGATGTCGGTGTCATCCAGCAGCTTGGCGATAGCGCGGGCACGCACTACGCCACCGATGTCTGGGGAGACAACGACAGGAGACTCGAGGTTCTTGGCCTTCATGTCTTCCAGCAGCACCGGGCTACCGAACACGTTGTCTACCGGAACGTCGAAGAAACCTTGAATTTGCTCGGCATGCAGGTCAACGGTCAGCACGCGATCCACACCGACGCTGGAGAGGAAGTCAGCGACAACCTTGGCGGTGATAGGTACACGGGCGGAGCGGACGCGGCGGTCCTGACGGGCATAACCAAAGTAGGGGATAACGGCAGTGATACGGCCAGCTGAAGCACGACGCAGTGCATCTACCATGACGATCAATTCCATCAAATTGTCGTTGGTCGGGGCACAGGTGGATTGAATGATGAAGATATCGCCACCACGTACATTCTCATTGATCTGTACGCTGATCTCGCCGTCGCTAAAGCGACCTACGGCAGCATTGCCGAGTTTGATAAACAGGCGATCTGCGATCTTCTGGGCTAGTTCCGGCGTTGCGTTACCAGCAAACAGCTTCATGTCAGGCACGGTTTGAAACCTCGGGGTTGCATCCAGTATGTGGGGGAGTCTGAAATCAGACCCTATCGTTTTGGGGCAAACGATTTATCAAGATAACGTACAAGGCGTCTGCTGCCCAATGAATGATTGTGATGATACCGGTAACCCGAATCCGTGGCCGAGTGCAAAACCGGCCACGTTAATCATCATCAATGCTGTTCGGTAGAATTGGCTGGGGTACTAGGATTCGAACCTAGGAATGGCGAGATCAAAACCCGCTGCCTTACCGCTTGGCGATACCCCAATCATTTGAACTGTTGCAATGTGGAGAAGAGAGGTGATATGTTCTCGCCCTTGGCGACAAACCCATCAAGTCCCTCCGGCACGCAGGCCAACACTTCCCGAGCAGTCACTTCGTCTTCAAATTGAGCAAAGACGCAGGCTCCTGTGCCCGTCATTCTTGACGGCGCGTATTCTAGCAACCAGCCGAGCGCATTGGCAACCTCGGGGTGGCGCTTTTTCACCAGTGATTCGCAATCGTTTTTCCACTCACCTTCCAGCAGGTTGTCCAACGCCATTTTCGGTGTGGCTCTGGGCAGGTCCGGATCCTGGAATACGGCCGCAGTCGCCACATGGCAATCGGGCTTGAGCACCAGATACCAGGCATCGGGCAGTTCGACCGGTTGCAGCCGCTCGCCCACCCCTTCGGCAAAGGCCGCCTTGCCACGAACAAACACCGGCACATCGGCCCCCAGCTGGATGCCGAGCGCTGCCAGTTCATCTTCACTCAACCCCGCCTGCCAGAGGTGGTTAAGCGCCACTAGCGTAGTTGCCGCATCGGACGATCCTCCGCCAATGCCGCCCCCCATGGGCAACACTTTCTCCAGCCGGATATGGGCCCCCTGCGGGCTCGGCAGTGTTGCCTGCAGCAGGCGCGCCGCCCGGATAATCAGATTCTGCTCATCCGGCACACCGGGAATGGCCGGGCTCAAGGTGAGTGTGTCGCTACCCTGAATCACCTCGAACTCGAGCCAGTCGCTGTGGTTGAGGAAGATAAACAGGGTCTGCAGCTCGTGATAGCCATCGGGACGACGGCCATTGACGTGTAAAAACAGGTTGAGTTTGGCCGGTGCCGGCCAGCGTGTGGAAGCCATTAACGTGCAAGAGTCCATTGGTTGATCTGAAGCTTGAGGCGGCTGTTCTGGCCGGTCATGGTCAGCTGGTGCGGCAGGCGGTAGCCATCCTGATCCCGATAATCGCCATAGACGATCTGCCACTGGCCGTCGCGCACGCTGGCCAGACTGCTGTCGGGGTTGAGTTCAAACTCCGCCTGACCCGGCAGCCCCTTGATCCACTCCGGCAATCCGGCGACCGGAATATTCCAGCCGGTGAGCTGATAGATCAGCGCTTCGGCGTCCTGGCTCTGGTGGCGATTGCCGTCGCTGTCGAGCAGGGTGATCTCCCCCTTGCTGCGAGAGAGCTCCAGAATGCTGGTGCCAATCAGGCTGGTGAGGTTGAGGCGATAATCCTCGCCATCCTGCTGCCAGTTGAGGCGGGCGCTGCCCTTTTGCTGGGGGGTGATGATGGCCATCTTGCCGGACAGCTGCCAGTGGGTCAGCTGCTCGAGACGGGTCCGCTCCTGGTTCCAGTTCACCTGGTCACGCTGGGGCTGGGTGGTGGCACAACCGGCCAGCAACAGCAGGCAGGTGAGGGTAAAAATACGTAGCAGCAAGAGACGGCTCCAGAGAGAGGAATTTGCCACAGTATACGGGGCGGCCGTATTGCTTTTAAAGACTTACCCTTTCTCGTACAATTGGCAGCCTTTGCACCCAGCGTATGAAATGATCGTCGCCCACTCATGAGTTTGCTTGCCCTCGGAATCAACCACAACACCGCCAGTGTCGCCTTGCGGGAACGGGTCGCCTTTGGCCCGGACTGCATCGATCGCGCCTTGCGTGAGCTGGTGAGCCAACCCGGTGTCAGCGAGGCGGTGATCGTCTCCACCTGCAACCGGACCGAACTCTATTGCAATCTGGACGGGGAGCGGCAGGAGCAAGTGCTGCGCTGGCTGCAGCAGTTCCACGGGCTGGACGCGGCCGAATTGGTCACCGCCATCTATCAGCATCATGACGAAGAGGCGGTGCGCCACCTGATGCGGGTGGCGTGCGGGCTTGACTCGCTGGTGCTGGGTGAGCCGCAGATCCTGGGGCAGATCAAGCAATCCTATGCCCACGCCCAGCAGTCCGAATCCCTCAAGGGGACGCTGGAGCGGCTGTTCCAGAAATCCTTCTCGGTGGCTAAACGGGTGCGCACCGATACCGAGATTGGCGCCAGTGCCGTGTCGGTGGCGTTTGCCGCCGTCAGCCTGGGTCGGCGGATCTTCTCCGATCTCTCCCAGACCAAGGTACTGCTGGTCGGGGCGGGGGAGACCATCGAACTGGTGGCCCGTCATCTGCGCGAGCAGAACGTCACCAAGATGATGGTGGCCAACCGCACCTTGCAGCGCGCCCAGACCCTGGCGACCGAATTCGGCGCCCAAGTGATGACGCTCGAAGAGATCCCCGACTATCTGCACGAGGCGGATATCGTCATCAGCTCGACCGCGAGCCCGCTGCCCATCATCGGCAAGGGGATGGTGGAGCGCGCCCTCAAGGCCCGCCGCTTCAAGCCGATGTTTCTGGTGGATATTGCCGTACCGCGCGACATCGAAGCGGAAGTCGATGAGCTCTCCGATGCCTATCTCTACACGGTGGATGATCTGCAGGGGATCATCGAGCAGAACCTCGAAACCCGTAAACGGGCTGCCGCGCAGGCGGAAGTGATCGTGCAGGAAGAGCGCGACGAGTTCATGGGCTGGTATCGCGGCCAGAGCTCGGTCGATCTCATTCGCGACTATCGTCATCAGTCCCAACAGGTGGCTGACGAAGAGCTGCAACGGGCCCTGCTGGCATTGGCACAGGGCGAGAGTGCCGAACAGGCGCTCAAGGCGATGGCCCATCGCCTCACCAACAAATTGATCCACGCGCCGACCCAGGCGTTGCGCCAGGCTGCTTCCCAGGGGGATCAGAGCGAGCTCTCCCGCTTGCGGCAGGCGCTGGGGTTGTCACAAGAGCCATAATTTTCGGGCAACCTGCCGGTTGTCCCGTCCTCCATTGAGAATGCAAGAGTTATGAATCCGTCACTGATCAGAAAGCTGGAAGGCCTCATCGAGCGCCACGAAGAAGTACAGGCCATGCTCGGCGAGCCGGACGTGGTCTCGGATCAGGATCGCTACCGCGCTCTGACCCGCGAATATGCCCAGCTGGAAGATATCGTTCACGCCTTCCAGCGTTACCGTCAGGCTCAGGATGATCTGGAGACCACCCAGATGATGCTGGAAGAGGACGATGCCGACCTGCGCGAGATGGCGCAGGAGGAGCTGCCGCTGGCCAAGGCCAATCTGGAGGCGCTGGAGCAGGAGCTGCAACTGATGTTGCTGCCCAAGGATCCCAAGGATGACAACAACTGCTATCTGGAGATCCGCGCCGGTGCCGGTGGCGACGAAGCGGCCATCTTTGCCGGTGACCTGTTCCGCATGTACTCCCGCTTTGCCGAGCGTCAGGGTTGGCGCGTTTCCATCGTCAGCTGCAACGACGGTGAATACGGTGGCTACAAGGAGGTGATCGCCAAGATCGACGGCGAGCGCGTCTATGGCCGCCTCAAGTTTGAATCCGGTGGTCACCGGGTGCAGCGGGTGCCGGAGACCGAATCTCAGGGCCGGGTGCACACCTCCGCCTGTACCGTCGCCGTGCTGCCGGAAGTGCCTGAAGCCGAGCAGATCGAGATCAACCCTTCCGATCTGAAGATCGACACCTTCCGCGCCTCCGGTGCCGGTGGTCAGCACGTCAACAAGACCGACTCGGCCATTCGCATCACCCACCTGCCGACCGGTCTGGTGGTGGAGTGTCAGGACGAGCGCTCCCAGCACAAG
The DNA here is from genome assembly GCF_001921245.1 of Aeromonas sp. YN13HZO-058. Classification (NCBI taxonomy): domain Bacteria; kingdom Pseudomonadati; phylum Pseudomonadota; class Gammaproteobacteria; order Aeromonadales; family Aeromonadaceae; genus Aeromonas; species Aeromonas sp. YN13HZO-058. The sequence goes on from NZ_MQSY01000069.1 coordinate 128,288, forward strand.
AACCGCGCCAAGGCGATGTCGGTGCTCTCCGCCCGCCTGCAAGCGGCCGAGGATGAGCGCCACCGCGCCGCCGAGCAGAGCACCCGCCGTAATCTGGTGGGCTCCGGCGATCGCTCCGAGCGCATTCGTACTTACAACTACCCGCAGGGCCGTCTCTCCGAGCACCGCATCAACCTCACCCTGTATCGCCTCTCCGAAATTTTGGAAGGGGATCTGGACTGCATCATCACCCCGCTGGTGCAGGAGTATCAGGCCGATCAGCTCGCCTCGCTGGCCGAGAACAACTGATGCAAATGCAGAACCGGCAAGCTCGTATTAAGTGTTCTGCCCATAAGGTGGAGTGGCACTGATGCAGATCCAGCAGGCCCGCGCCCATATCATGACTGTGCTGGCCGGGGGGGAATCCCCCCGCGCCGACGCCGATGTGCTGCTCTGTCATCTGCTCGACTGCCGTCGCAGCTATCTGATGACCTGGCCCGAGCGCGAGCTGGATGCCGCCCAGCAGGCCACCCTGCAGGGGTGGTTGGCCCGTCGTCTCAATGGCGAACCCATTGCCCATCTCGTTGGCGAGCGGGAGTTCTGGTCGCTGCCGCTGAAAGTGAGCCCGGCGACCCTGATCCCGCGCCCCGATACCGAGGTGCTGGTCGAGCAGGCGTTGACCAGAATTCCGCAAGGGCCGTGCGCCGTGCTGGATCTGGGCACCGGCACCGGCGCCATCGCGCTGGCGCTCAAGTCCGAGCGACCCGAGGTCGATGTATGGGCGGTGGATCGGATGGCCGATGCCGCGGCACTGGCCCGCGAAAACAGCGCCGCGCTGGGATTGCCCATCGAGGTGCGCGATGGCTGCTGGTTCGAGCCACTGGGCGAGCCGGATTGCGACAAAACGCCACGATTTGCGGTGATTGTCTCCAATCCCCCCTATATTGATGGCGCCGATCCCCATCTCGAGCAGGGTGACGTGCGCTTTGAACCCCGCTCGGCGCTGGTTGCCGATGACGCCGGGCTGGCCGATATCCGCCATATCGTGGCCCATGCCCCCGCTTATCTGTTGCCTGACGGCTGGCTGCTGCTGGAGCATGGCTGGGATCAGGGGGAGGCGGTGCGTCAGTTGCTGCGCGATGGCGGCTACCGCGAGGTAGCCACGGTGCGCGATTACGGGGATAACGACAGGGTGACGCTGGGCCTCTGCCCGCTACGCTGACGGCCCCTCACTGTTACACGGCGGGTCGCCTGTGCGCCGCCATGCAAGGATTGAATATGGTTTTTGTGCTCAAGCACCTGCACCTCACCCTGATTGCCGGGGCCGTGCTGATGTTTATGCTCCGCTTCTACTGGGTGCAGACCGCCACTGGCCGTGCCTACAGCGCGCCGGTGATGAAGGTCAGCGGCTGGCTCAACGGACTGGTGGTGCTCTCCGGCGTATTGCTCTGCATGGTGCTGGATCTCAACCCGCTCAATAACGGAACGCCCTGGCTCAGCGAGAAGCTGATGGCCATTCTGGTGCTGGTATTTCTGGCGGCGATGGCGCTGCGGCTGGCCAAAAGCAATCTGGTGCGCTGGTGCTCCTTTCTGGGGGCGCTCGGCTGGATCTACTTTATTGCCAAGTTGGCAGTGCTCAAACAGACGAGTGTGTTCGGCTAAGGCATGAAGAGAATGTTACACATAGACGAATGGACCGATTTCGAAGCCCACGACATCACCGAGCTGGCGTTGTCTGTCAGCGATGAGATTTATGGCTCGGCCGAGGAGGGGATCCGCGAGCTGAACCTGCTGGACGAGTGGCTGGACGAGCAGATCGAAGAGGGCACCTGCGACGAGGTGCGCCAGCAGCTGCTGCAAGGCTTCTACCACAGCCTCGGCTTTCATGGCGACTGGCAGGACTACTTCTCGGCGAACAACTGCGACCTCAATCAGGTGCTGGTACAGCGCAAGGGGATCCCGGTCAGCCTCGGCATTCTCATCATCCAGCTGGGGCGCAAGCTCGGGCTCGATGTGGAGGGGATCTGCTTCCCAGGCCACTTCCTGGTGAGCTTTGCCGGTGGCGAGGGGGAGGTCTATGTCGATCCCTTTACCGGCGACGAGCTGAGTCTGGCCCGCATCGAGCTGCTGCTGCGCGGCGCGCTGGGGGACTTGGCGACCCTGACCCCCGACTACCTGCAGCCCTCCGGCCAGTGGGAGATCATCGAACGGCTGCTCAACGTCAGCAAGGGTGCCCTGCTGCGGGAAGATCGCATGCCAGAGGCGCTGCGTTGCAGCGAGCTGTTGCTGCGGATGAAGCCCGGCGATCCGCTGGAGACGCGGGATCGCGGCTTTATCTACGAGCAGCTCGATTGTCCGCGTCAGGCCGCCGACGATTTTGAATATTTTATTGAACAATGCCCGGACGATCCGGTCGCCGATGTGCTGAAAGTGCAGCTGGCAGCGTTGGATCTTAGCCCCAAGCCCCTCCATTAAGGACGGCTTGAAACTGAAACAGAAGAATATCAAGGCCGCTGCGTCCGGTCGCAACGGAGTAACTTGGCTTCAGGCCCTTTCATTAAGGATGTCTTGGAGTTGAAACAGAAGAATATCAAGGCCGCTGCGCCCGGCTGCAACGGACTAACTTGGCTTCAGGCCCTTTCATTAAGGATGTCTTGGAGCTGAAACAGAAGAATATCAAGGCCGCTGCGCCCGGTTGCAACGGACTAACTTGGCTTCAGGCCCTTTCATTAAGGATGTCTTAGATGGAACAGAAGAATATCAAGATCAACCAGATCGACGTTGCCAACGACAAACCGTTCGTGCTGTTTGGCGGCATGAACGTGCTGGAGTCCCGCGATATGGCGATGGCTGTGTGCGAGAAGTACGTGGAAGTGACCAGCAAGCTGGGCATCCCGTTTGTCTTCAAGGCGAGTTGGGACAAGGCCAACCGCTCCTCCATCCACTCTTACCGTGGTCCGGGTCTGGAAGAGGGTATGAAGATTTTCCAGGAGCTGAAAGCGACCTTCGGCATGCCGGTCATCTCCGATCTGCACGAACCCCATCAGGCCAAGCCGGTCGCTGAGGTGGTTGACGTTATCCAGCTGCCCGCTTTCCTGGCACGCCAGACCGATCTGGTGGAAGCCATGGCCCGCACCGGCAACGTTATCAACATCAAGAAGCCGCAGTTCCTCAGCCCAAGCCAGATGAAGAACATCACCGACAAGTTTGAGGAGTGCGGCAACAATCAGCTGATCCTCTGCGAGCGTGGTGCCAACTTCGGTTACGACAACCTGGTAGTGGACATGCTGGGTCTGGGCGTCATGAAAAAGAGCACTGGTGGCTATCCGGTTATCTTCGACGTAACCCACTCCTTGCAGTGCCGTGATCCGCTGGGTGCCGCCTCCGGTGGCCGTCGCGAGCAAGTGACCGAGCTGGCACGCGCCGGCATGGCGGTCGGTCTGGCGGGTCTGTTTATCGAATCACACCCGGATCCGAAAATTGCCCGTTGTGATGGCCCGAGCGCCCTGCCGCTGGAAAAGCTGGAAGGCTTCCTCAAACAGATGAAGGCCATCGATGACCTGATCAAGGGCTTCGAACCCCTCGATACCTCCGTCTGATCCACGGTACCGGTTTCGTGATGCCAAGTGCCCCGCCATGCGGGGCATTTTTATATCCAGAATATTTTCATTGAGGTCTCAAATAAATCAATGACCAATATATCATGGTTGCTGTGGTGTTAATGATGTTAAATTGGTTGTGTGATTGATGTCTCTTAATTGCCTCTTATAACGTGTGAAAGTGGCGCTGTTGCGATGATGAAATAGCATGATGCTGGCGAGAGAAAGATATTTTCTCGTGACGGCTCAGTGCATGCCAATTTCTACCATATGAGATGTCAATTAATTAACAGGACGTTAATCATGCACAAGAAAGTATTTAGCAGTCTTTATTTCCAGGTATTGCTCGCGATTACCCTTGGGGTATTTCTGGGGCATGTCTATCCGGAACTGGGCGCCAATATGAAACCTCTCGGCGATGGCTTTGTAAAATTGATCAAGATGATTATCGCCCCCGTTATTTTCTGTACTGTAGTGACCGGTATTGCCGGGATGGAGAGCATGAAGGCGGTCGGCAAGACCGGCGCCATTGCCCTGATCTACTTCGAGGTGGTCAGCACCATCGCCCTCATCATCGGGTTGTGCGTGGTCAACCTGTTGCAGCCGGGGGGAGGAATGAACATCGATCCGGCCGCGCTGGATGCCAGCGCCATCTCCGCCTATGCGGAGCAGGCCAAGTCACAGGGCATTATCGCCTTTTTGCTGGATATTATTCCGGGCAGCGTGATCGGTGCCTTTGCCAGCGGCAATATCTTGCAGGTATTGTTGTTTGCGGTGCTGTTCGGTTTTTCCCTGCATCATATTGGCGAAAAGGGACAGGTTATTTTCGGCGTCATCGACAGTTTCTCCAAAGTCATATTTGGTATTATCAACATGATAATGAGACTGGCGCCGATCGGTGCATTCGGAGCAATGGCATTTACCATCGGTAAATATGGGGTAGGTTCACTGGTACAGCTGGGACAGCTTATTGCCTGCTTCTATCTTACCTGCCTCTTCTTTATCTTCATCGTGCTGGGCAGCATCGCCAAAGCCTCAGGCTTCAGCATCCTGCGTTTCATCTCCTACATTCGTGAGGAGCTGCTGATCGTGCTGGGGACCTCCTCTTCCGAGTCGGTACTGCCGCGGATGCTGGACAAGATGGAGAAGCTGGGTTGCCAGAAGTCGGTGGTGGGGTTGGTCATTCCGACCGGGTACTCCTTCAACCTGGATGGTACCTCCATCTATCTGACCATGGCGGCGATTTTCATTGCGCAGGCCACCAATACCCCGTTGGATCTGTTCCAGCAGATCACCCTGCTGGTGGTGCTGCTGATCTCCTCGAAAGGGGCGGCCGGGGTGACCGGTAGCGGCTTTATCGTGCTGGCCGCGACCATTTCGGCGGTGGGCCATCTGCCACTGGCCGGGTTGGCACTGATTTTGGGGATCGACCGCTTCATGTCCGAAGCGCGAGCGCTGACCAACCTGATCGGTAACGGGGTTGCCACTGTGGTGGTCGCCAAATACTGCAAGCAGCTGGACGAGAAGAAGATGGATGCAGTGCTCGGCGGCAAGGCGGGGCAACAGGAAGTGGACAGGGTTTAAGCGCGGTTTCCCCCCGCACGGCCGCGTTGGCTGGTGCGGGGGCAATAAAAAAGGCTATGTCCCAATTACGTGTTGAAAGGCTAATCTTGAAGTAGGCCATCACCTTGAGGTCTACCATCATGGAT